>CAZFUU010000028.1:0-11506 GCA_964522565.1 uncultured bacterium
GGCATCTTCCCGGTCGTCCGCGCTGGTTCAGCTTTCTCGCGCATCCTTGACACCCGGATTGCCTTTGCGAGAAGAATTAAGAATAGCCCTTCGAGGAGAATTGTTTCAAGAGCCAGTGCCTCAAATTTCTACAGACATTTTGCCGCTGGAAATTTCTAAATCAACAGAATTAACAAATCCAAATCTCGTCCCGTCACCAAGCAAACCCGAACTTGTTTCGCCAGCAGGCTCCCGCTTCGATCCGCCTGTTGTAAAACAGGACGGGGCTATCATCCTTTCGCGGGCGGAGATGCGGGAGCATCATTTATCTCAGCAGGAGCTGATCCTGTTAAGGCAATGGGAATCGGGTAAATCAAACGAAGACTTCGTTTCCAATTGGGCCCGTGATGATAACCGAATCAAACGGCAAGTGATCCAGATTGAAACTGCATTGGGAAATGGAGAAGAGGCAACGGCGAGAGCGACTCAAGTAATTGCCAGCATCGAAAAAGGGGCAACAAAATTTAAAGGAGAAGAGGTGCATGTTTTAAACGGAACTGGTATGGACGCTAAGGTCATTGGACGGATTGACCGCAATATTGCGGAGAAATTCGGTTATGCTCATGAAACCGCTAATATCATCCTGCTTACGCCGGACGGCAAGGTCGTGCTTCAGTTGAGGAATAAAGATACCTATGATGATTACTTGGCCACATATGGGGGACATGCTCATGTGGGAGAATCCCACGTTAGTAATGCGCAGTCAGAAGGCAAACAAGAAACAGGACTAGGCCATTTTACAAATGAATTAGAAGAAGTTGGTTATGAAAGTTATGACGAACTTGGGGATATGAATCGTGAGCGGCGTTCATGGTGGGTTTTACGCCTGACTGACTCTGAGTGGGAAGAAATGCAAGCAAAAAAGGCCGAAGAAGAACGGATGGCCGGTGCTGATTCTTCAAAAGATGACAGGGAAACATATAAAAGAAAATTGGCAGTACTTTGGCCTCAGGGGAGAGGGGAGGTGACGGCGTTCTATGCGTATACGACAGATGAGATTGCTGCGGCGCAGCAGAAATCCAATCCGGCCTCAAAGCTGGTGGAGAAAAGCGGCCATTTTTTAAAGGTGGTTGGAACTTTTAGGGGCGTTTCAGAAACCGTGGAGGCTTTTTTTACGCCGGATTCATTAGACCGCCTTGTTAAAAACCATGAGCTTTGGTCTAAGGTTAAAGAGTATGCTTCGCACCGAGATGAGACAAGAGAGCATCGCAACAGTCAAAGATTAACGCCAACGCTTGGTCATGAAGATTCTACGTTGCACGTTGCACACGATATATCAAATGTGACCGAAGGCCGTCGTTTAGGATCTGGGATGAAAGGAAACGAGACGACCTCAGATGAAATAAGCGACTCCAAGGCACAAGCCGCCAAAAAGGCGGTGGCGAATTCAACATGTGCCGCGGCAGTAGTTGGGGCGGCAACGGCGGTAATCACCCATCTTAAAGAAGTTCGGCATTTATTGACATTTGACTGTAATCTTAGATGTTTGCATTGTTACCTGAGAGGGGGTGAGCATCCGGACGTGCGACCGGTAAAATTTACACAGGAACAAGCGGATGCTTTTTATGGCCGTTTTCGCCCGGATGAAGTATCCGCTACCGGAGGAGAACCACTGCTTGAGTATGAACAGGTGAAGATTCTTGCTCGAGCGACCGCTAAATACGGCGGGGCATTAGAGGTTGTGACCAACGGATGGTTGTTGACCGAGGAGCGAGTACGCGAGTTAAACGACCTTAATCCAAAGACATTTTACCAAATATCATTGGATGGCTTAAAAGAATATCATGATTATCTGCGCAATCGACAAGGTGCTTTTGAAAAGGCGATGGCAGCCATAGATAGAGCATCACGGTCAGGGCGTCTTACCAAAGTGCGAATTACCGTGAGCGATGGCAATGCACATGAGATTCCGGCTCTTATAAAACTCTTAGATGGATTTCAACGCAAAAATATAGCGCTTGTCATGCGTCCTGCGGTGCCTTCGGGGAGAGCTCTCGATAATAAGATTGGCTTTGGTAAAGAAAGCACCTATAGAACATTGGATAATCTTAAGGGGCTTGCGCAATTTATTTCTGTTCAGACCACGGATAATATGGGTAAATGCGGATGTGGAATCAATACGATAGCTATAGATCCTCTGGGAAATATTTTCCCCTGTACGTATTTTACATTTAAGCCGGATTATGCCATGGGTAGTTTTTTCGAAAAGGGCTTAAATTTGCATACGCATCTTAAATTTGCAAACTATAAAGGAACATGTCTTGCGCGTAAGTTGGGTATACTGGAAAAGGCAGAGCAGACTACTACGAAAGATGAGGCATTAGACGCTTTGAAACAAGAACTGCCTTATAAGGCACCGGATTATGAAAAATATTTTAGCACACTTAAGGTTTTAGATACGCTTCGAACCTTCTGTAGAACGCATCCTGATATCGAGGCATTTTATGGCATAGGATCGATTGGACATGGTGTTTTTGTTACTGGCTCGGACATCGATCATGTTCTCATCAAAGTCAACCGGCCTCTATCGTATGAAGAAAAAAAGCATCTTGTAGATGCGCTTGACGCGCAAATGAAGGATGTTGGGGTCTCGAATTTATGTTGTATTCGGAAATATAATTATGCTCGGGTGTTTCATGACCGGAAAGAACTGGAACAGACACCTAATGCGAACATGCGTGTTTTTGAATTGTATCCTCGACTTGAAATCCTGACGCTTGAAGCTCTTGATCCTGTTGCATGGATGAACAAAATCTTACAAGACGCAGTACTCTCTCGCGATTCTTTCTCCCCCAAGTGGATCCAAAAGATAGGAGACCGGATCGGATTGTATTTCGATATGGATTTCACTTACCACCCAAACGCCGAAAAGGGAAAACAATTTATATTTTCATCACGCCTGACAAGCAAGGGGGGGTATGATGTACGGAAAGAATATGTAAATATCACTCACTACAGCCCTTTTAGTCATGTTAATGAAGTGTCTGAACCGTACAGGGATCGGCCGTTTGTAATGCCGTTTTATACATTTGCTCCTGACGATATACGCCCTGTGCATCCCGATACTTTTGCTGATCTAAAGTTAGAACCAAACCGCATAGATCACTATGCAATGGTATATCCGACTTCCTCATTTCGCACAGTGTACGATCCCCATAATAACGTATGCTATAAACTTCCGGTATTGCGTAATATTACGCGTGGATTGCGTGATCTCCCGGATAAAATGCTTGAGCGTTCCCAATACGCCGCAAAAATATTAGCACAACTTCCCTATGAAGGTTTTTCGTTCTTGCCCGAAGAAGTGCATTATGCGGATGATCCCCGGCATAATTACATCATACGCCCCATGCCGGATCATGAAGTATTCCCATGGTTTTCTGTGATAGCTTCCCAGGATTTTGATAGTGAATTTCAAATGAAATGCATGCGTAACATCATCAAGACATGGATGTATTATGCGTCGCGTGGCGTACTCTTAGAATATCACACGCAGAATATTCTTGTGGACCGTGAAGGCAATATTTATTATCGAGATCTTAGCGATATTGTAATTCGTGACGGCAAAGTTTCGGATAAACCGTATTATGCGAGTACAGCGGATGCATTAGCGGGTATTTTTGACCGTACGGTATGCAATCAAAACCTCGATCATCTGTTTCGGTATAATAAAAAACTTGGGGATCGAGAACGAAAGGAGTTAAAAGAGCTTATTCGGATTGAGATAGAAAAATACCGGTTAGAATTCCCTGCCGATTACTCAATTTCGTTTCCTGATGAAAGTCCTGTCCGTAGGCCGGTGAAGATACCCTTGGTCAGTTGGCGGTCCCCCGAGAACGTACAGCCACAAAACAGTGCCACTAACGAAGTTAAACCCCGCTCGGAATTAAGGGTGGGCGGAAAAGATCGACTGGTCCCGGAGAGCTATCAAAAGCTCCAGGCAGACATTTCTTTGCCGAAGCTGAAAAAAATGCAGGAAACGGGCCTCGCGTTTATTTTTGACGCTAACAATGGGCTGGGGAGAATTGGCGCGAAAATTGAAACTTTGCGAATCGCGTCTGAGCGATTGAAGATGAAAGTCATTTTTTATCGCGAGAATGACACGGCCAATCAAATTGGCAGGATGGAGTTGCTGGGGAAATTGCTTTCCGACGAAAAATTAGGTGATGTTCAAATTGATTATTTGGATACAACGAAAGCCGAATATGTTTTTGGTGGCATCGGGCGCTTCGCTTTTGAGCTTATCCATGCAATGCTGGAAAAGGATTCTCAGGTAAAATTTTGGACCGACAGCCCTATCGCTTTCCGTTTATTTCGGCAATATTTTTTCGTGCCCTCGTTTTTTCATCCGGCATTGGTGGCGGCATCGCTTCAAAATGCTGTTGAAGATATTGGAATCGAAGTCAGCGAATTGGACCCGGCAGTCGGATACGGAAAGGGACGGTTGTTGGGCAAATACAAGGGCGGCGAGATTTTCGAAGCTTCAGGTCTTGGTTCAGTGACTGTCGATTCAGACGGGAGAATTCAGGCGTTTAGCACAAATGGCCAGCCGTTGGACAAAATTGCGATTCGATTCCTGAAAGGATTTTTGGTCCAAGGGATTCGCCGCGACGAAATTACCCTTGCCCGCTCGGAGCTCAGGATGGAGGCGGTGATGTTCGCGGCAAGCGGCATCGCGTCCGCTGCGGGGCTTGCCGGTATGCTGGAAGCGCGCGCGAGAAAAACGCGGCTCGGCGCCGGTTTACAGAAATTGGCCGGCAAAATGCTGTTTTATCCCGGCGCGATCGTCAGCGGAGCGATGATGTTTGCATATGTTTTTCCGGACGTATGGGCGCGAATTTCGCAGACGGCGCAAAGCTGGCAAATCCCCGCGCGCCTTGCTTACGCGCCGGTAGACCTTGTGTATGTTGGCGGGCTTGCGGTGACGGCGGGATTGTTTGCTTTTTTGAACTGGAAAACGCCGCGGTTTTTCAGGCAACGGGGCCGGTTTTTGGCGGGCTTCATGGGCGGGGTCATTTTGTCCGGGCCCGTTCTGCACGCGGCGCAAATTTTGGCGCAGAGGCATGTTTTTTCTCAAGCGCAGACAAAGAACGCAGGATCATTTTCAACGTCTGATTTTTTACAGGAATTTTCAGAGCGCGTTTTTGAACACCGCCCCGCGCCGGCCGCTCCATCCGTTGCCGAAGAGCCGGTTCAGTCCGTCTCTGTGGATGAAGCCCTCAAGCTGCGGATTGATGTCAACGCTTCGGAAGCCGAGCGAATCGCCGTCGCCGGCGAAATTATTTACGCGGTCGTGGAATTAACAGATGCCGGGGCGCCGGAGGAATATAAACAAAAAGTCCGGGGCATTTTGAAACGAACCGGATATGTAGAAGGAAAGGCGTATAGAGCGCGGATCCAGGACCCCCGCCGGAGAGAAGGAAAGCCGGGCCCGGGCCGCAGTTTTATGCAGGTTGAAACGTTGCCGGGAGGATCCGATACGGGCGGATGGGCCATCCGGGCGGGGCTTAAAGATCAGCGGTCCCGCGACGCGATGGTAAAGATTTTGGGCATGAGCCCAAAGCAACTGTTTCAGCTTTCAAAAGACCATGAGCGGCTGAAGCAAATTTTGGTGCAAAATGACGCCGCCGGGTTTTTGCTTGGACGGCTGGTATACAGATTTAAAACACGCAAGCCGATTCCGGCCGGCTTTGACGCGCAGATTCTATATTGGGCGGAATTTTACTGGGGAGGACAGCGCAAAGGCCGCGGTGAGCGGATGAATCATTACAAAAAAATGATTGTGCTTGCTCGTAAACAGGGCCATGACCTTACAGCGGTTCGCGCGGCCGTTGAAGAAATCCAGGGAATCCCCAGGGAGGAGATTGAGGATTTTATGAGCGCGCTGCGAATGTGGCATGAAGTTGAAAAGCGCATTTCCGGCGCCGGGAACACATTTAAAATTCAGGAATTATGGGAACAACGGCCCGGCACGGAGGCCATGGCCCCTCGCTTCTCCCGGCCACGTTCGGAACTGCGGGGAAGAGCTTTCGATGAGATTGCGGAGAGTGAAATAACTCTTCCGCCTTTGGATGTATTATTGGAGCGCGCAATTCAGCGAAAATTTCCGGCGGCGGATATTGAAATTTTTAACCACGCGGAACGCAGACAAATATTGATGAAGGTGAAAATACCGCGCCCGTCCAGCACCGCTCATCGGCCGACAAGCTCCGAACTCCACGAAGAAGCCCGCGAACTTCTCACAATTTGGGAGAAAATTAAACAATCAACGCCCCGGATGCACATGCAATTCGTTGGAGTCGAGACCGAATTGGACGGCGGCTTGCACACACTTGTTTTTAATGCGCCCCTGCTTCGGTCATCTAGGGAATTAAAAAACGTATTGCGCATGCTTTCACCCCGCTCCGAGATGAGATTTGGGAATTTGAAAAATGCGGTTTGGCGTCTATGGCGGCAGCATGTGTGGGGGCCTTATCGACTCAGGAAAATACAAGAATATCAATCGGGTGTTTATGCGATTCGCCTGGCGGCCGCTTTGGCGCGCCAGCTTACGTCGGGTTCGGAAACCGCCGATCCGGAATCGCTGAACATATTAAAAGCCGTCACGCCGATTCGGAAATTAAATGCAGAAATGCTCGAGGTGTATTTGGGCGCCAGAGAAGAATATGACCGTGAAAAAACAACCCTTTTTGGTAACAGAGAACAGACAAAGTATTTTAAAGCTCGCACTGTGCTTGCCAATGCCTTTAAAGAAGAAAATTCCGAACTTTGGATCGCCTTCTTCCGGAGCCGAAGGATTGATTCTGCGATGAACCGCCTGGCAACTCACGATCTCCAGGAAATCTTTTACGCCCTTGCCGGCCGCTCCGAACTGCGGGGAAAGCAAGACACCAGAACACCAGGCACAAGTCACCAGTTTATGCAAACGGTGGCGATTTTTGGCGCTCTTGCGTCTAGCGCTCTTGTGCCTGCTCCGCCAAACCGCATGGAACGGATCCGTCCTTCGGCGGAGAAGCAGCGCTCCGAATTGCGGGCGGGGAAATGGCCGCTATTCGATTCTTTTAAAAGGCAGCTTGAAGAATTGCCGGATGAAGTCATTGAGGAGCTTCGTCATACCAAAGGGTTAAGGGCTCGCCGAAATGTATTAATTACATCCGGCGTGAAAATTGCGAATGAAATTGACGGAAAGTTTTTCGATTCGGCTGTTGAAAAAGTTCTTGAACGCAGACGCCCCACTACTAAGAAAACTGAGGCTGACAAACATTTGCGATGGGGGGGGCAGGGTCGTTATTTGGTGGCGTATGTTAGCGATGACCTCGAGTACATCATAAAAACTTATCATGATGATCGCGTAAAAAAACAAGTTCAGGTAGAGTGGATCGAAGAAGGATTTGCGGCAGCTAAAGAACGGTTGTATGGGCTTGCTGCTCCGACGCTCGTGATAGATGCTACAAAGGGAAATAAAAAACCTTTTTTTTATTTACTGGAAAGTGGCGGCCTGGAAAAAACAGACATCGCAATTATTCAAAAAAGAATTATTCCGTTGCTGGAGCGCATGAAAATACTTATTCGCCGCGGTGAAAGAAAAAAGGCCGAACAGTTGATTTTACGTTTTAAAGACATAGTTATTTCAATGTTCCGCAGAGGCGTTGTTGATAAAGATTTCGGCGGCATACTTGCTAATTATGGGATAGATGAATCAACGGGGGAAATGGTTGTGTTTGACTTTGGTGATTTATCAACATCCAGGCAGCCGGCCTACGAATTCACGGATTATATTGACACAATAACTAATCAATATATTGAAGATGGCTTGCGGGCCGAGGTTGACGAAGATCTTGCGGATTATTACAGGGCAAACGCATTAAAAGAAACTGATTTCTACGACAGCGAGGGTCAGTATTTATTTGGCGTAGATTATAACAAGTCAAATGCAAAAAGATTTAAAATGACATTTCCGCTTTCTGAAAGCGACGTAAGGACCTTATTTTTAAACCATCATGCGCATCAACAAAATAACCGCTCCGAATTGAGGTCAAGGGCATCTGATTTTGAAGGAAGAGAAGTCCCGCGCCCGTCCGGAGCAAATGGCGAAACGGGGCTTGATCCCAGCATTCCGGCTCTAACGCCGGAAGTCATGGCACCCTTTTTGGGAAGTATTAGGAGGAGACATTTGGAAAGATTCGTGAATGGATTAACAATGTGGTATACGAGCGGAGATTTATTTATCACGGACTCCGTTGACACCATTTTGCGTGGTATGGAGTCGCGCGACTTGACGCCACTGAAAAAAATCGCGTATCAAATCCGCCTGTGGATTGCGAAGGACAAACCCCTCGGGGAAGCCACCACGGAATTAAAAGAATTTCTTCGTCAAGCCAGAAGCGCCGGGAAGCACGGGGAAGGCGAACCACTGTATCTTAATATTTTGGCTCGATACGCAGGCCAAATATACAAAATCATGCAAGGACAATATAAAACCTATCAAAACCGCTCCGAACTGCGGGCAGAGGAGACAAAACAAGAACTGGAAGCGCTTTTGGCCGAATGGGACCGGATTGTGAACAGGGATGTGCCTCTTTCATTATCCGGAGTGAATCAGGATTTATATTTGGGAATGCTGTCAGGGAAGGACGACGAAGAATTTTTGAGAGGAATCGAAACCATATTAGGCGAACCTGCGCGCCGGAACTATGAAATCTATCTTCCCGCTTTCCTCAATAAGCGAAGGGCGGTTGAAGCCGAGATTTTAGCGATGTTGCCTCCTTCCGGCGCCATCCGGGGAACTTTTATTAAAGAGTTAGTGGATCAGCTTCGCGTCCATCAAGGGCAAAGGCCGGCATTGCAAGCCGTCTTTAAACTGCTCTCCGGAATCAGCCAGGAGGCGTTGGGGCCGCTCGAGAACTTGTGGAAGAAAGAAAACAACAAAAGGAAGCCGGATCCGCTTGTTACTAACAATATTGCCATTGCTTTGGGACGGATCGGCAATTCCGGAACGGCCGCCGCCCAGCGTGCATGGGAAATTATAGATGAGATTGAAACTAGAATTTCGCGCGAAAGCCGAGGGTTCGGCATGGTTTTGCGTGTTATTAAATTTGCGAGGGGACAGTATGCTCGAAGCATGGCCGAGCCAGAATCCGCTCCTGCTCCGGCGGATACGCAAACGCCGACGGTCTCGCTCCCGGAACAAACAATTCCGGAGACGCGGGGCATGACAGAGGCATTGCTCCGGGTAATCGAAGAAGAACGGTCTGCCGTGGAAGGTTTTTTTGAATCCTATCCTAAATGGTACCAAACGGCCAACCGCAATTTCATCGAACAGCTTCAACCGTCGGTTTTGGCAATTTCTAGCGCATTCGAAGCTCTTAGAAATGCACCGCAGGCCGGACGAGACGAGCAAACGCAACCAGAGGTCGAGGATGTTTTCGGGAATGTTATCGGGCCAATTTGGGAAATTACGGATTCGGTCCTGCATCGAGGCAGCAGTCCGGTGTATGGGTCTTTGAAATTGCTGTTTGACAAGTTATTCAATCAAAGCGAAGTTCTCCGGAAAATTATCGATACAGGCCGGTTCCAGGATTTGAGAAGTTACCATCGCTATCACCCGAGCTACGGAAGTTATTTTGATTTTTCATCTGAAAGCCGAATGCTGAATGCTGAAAGCTCAAAACCCCGCGCGGAATTGCGCTTGGCTTCGGGCAAGCCAAGCATTTTCCGTCCCGCGGCTAAGGGTCCGCGCGCGGAATTGCGGATGGGGGGCGTCCATGATGTTTTGGGGCCATATGGTTCTGGCCCGACGGTAAGAGTCACAGAGCAAGAAAGAGCGCATGCCGTGCAACCGGTCCCCGCCGTTGAACAGCCGGCCAGGGAAAAATCTTTTTCAGGCCACGAACCAAAAGAAGACGGACAAAAAAGGACTGCGTATGACCGGCGTGGTAAATCAAGCCCTGATACAGAACTCGGTCAAATTATCGATATGACCGATGCCCGCTCAGAGCTCCGGTCAACAAATAAGATAGTGGAATTATTTTCAAGCAAAGCGGCAACCAGCGGTATTTCGGTATCTGTTGATGAATCCCGACCGATCAGAGAACAGGTCGAAGGAACTTTCATTGTTGGGATTAACCGCGATTTTACACTGTCGGATTTTGGCTATCATGGGGCAAAAGCACGCGAGCAATTGACAAAATCTCTTCAACTAATCAAAAAGATTTACGCAAATAAATCGCCCCAGGCCGACATTTTGTTTGCTCTCACGTTTGAAAAAAACTGGTTTTTGCGTATTGTCCGCAACAGCCCGGATTTGGTGGTGGCGTATGCTCTCAAAAATGGGAAAGATTACGTAATTGAAATCAATGAAATCTGTTTTGCGCCTGATGTTTTTGATAATCAATTTGATAATAAAATAGTACATATGCTTGCCTCCCAAATCATTCAAACGGTTGACCGTGTGATTTTTGAAGATTTCCTGCAAAAATTTAATATCCTAATTGAAGAAGCTGAAAAGGAAATGATTATTCTTGCGCGTAACTTCCGGCGCCTTAACGCTATGGGTTTTTGGAAAGATATCGCGGGCTTTCTAAGAGGTGCTAAATCCCCCAAACTTATCCATTCGATCGATCACAGTGGCTCCTATCAAGATCTTTTTGAAACAGAAAACCTTTGGGATATTGGGAATGATTCACGCCCAATTTGGTTTCAGGCCTTCAAAGATTTTATATGTAAAAGTACGCATAAAGCTCCGCGCGCGAGCGCGGTTTATCCGGATCAATACCGGCAACAGATTGATCATGTCCGATTTGCCGATTTTCTGCAAGTAACCCGGTGGTATGAAAGTTATTTACGGCACTGGATCGGCGACACGCCAAGCGTGGTGGACGAGGAAACCGGAGTTGAGTTTGTGTTTGACAGGCATGTCGGTAAAAACCGGCAGAAGGGATTCGTCGAGATTTTAAAAGAACGGGATCGAAGTTTTTTAAAACGCACATTGACTGCTATTTATGCCGGGGGCGAAAGAATGAAACGAGCAGAAAAAATCCAGGAATTTGATTTTCGCGAAGATATTGAAAAAGTTTTTATCCGGTTTCTCGGAGAAGGAGGAGACAAGCAAGCGTACAAAGTGATTTTGGTTCCTAAAAAAGAAGCAGCATTTGGCCGCTTGATGGAATTTGTCGTCGATTTATATAATCCAATTGCTGATGACGCATCGATTTATCCGTTCGCTCATGATGAAATTGCTACCCAACGATGGATTAATGCACATGAAAAAGAATTGGCGCCTATACTTGCGGTTGTTGAATACTCGCCGTTTGAAGATTCTGCTCTAGGGCGAAGCCGGTTCCTGTTCCCTGAGCACGATGAAATCTTAGGAGAAACGCAATATGTTCCGGTGGTTTCTGTTCAATATGGAGGGAAATCAATATTTGATTTATTGGCTGTTTCAGATATTTCGATCCGAGGGAAAAAA
>CAZFUU010000029.1:0-5246 GCA_964522565.1 uncultured bacterium
GTCAAGCGTCTGGAAAGGATCCCTTTCCAGGATCCCTTTTTCCACATATTCCTTTAAAAAAGAACCGGAATCGTCACGGGAATATCCAAACGTCATTTGTGTCAAATCGTTGGTGCCGAACGAAAAAAACTCGGCTTCTGCCGCGATTTTTCCCGCCACAATTGCCGCCCGCGGAATTTCAATCATGGTGCCGATCAGGTAGTCCACCTTGAATCCCTTTTCCGAAAACACCTGCTGAATCACGGCATCCATGCCTTTTTTCAGAAGCGTGAACTCCTGAACGGTGCCGATCAACGGAATCATGATTTCAGGAAGCACGCGGACTTTACGTTTTTTCATGTTGCACGCCGCTTCAATAATGGCGCGCGTCTGCATTTCGTAAATCTCAGGAAACGTAATGCCCAGACGGCATCCCCGATGTCCCAGCATGGGGTTGAACTCGTGCAAACTCGCGACTTTTTCGCGAATCCGCTCCACGCTGACCCCCATCGCGTTCGCCATTTCCTGCTGATTGTCCGGTTTGTGCGGCACAAATTCGTGAAGCGGTGGATCCAGCAGCCGGATCGTGACCGGAAGCCCGTCCATCGCCTCGAATATTTCCTCAAAGTCCTTGCGTTGAATCGGAAGCAATTTCTCAAGCGCGCGTTTACGCTCCTCGACCGTGTTCGACAAAATCATTTCGCGCATGGCGACGATTCTATCGCCCTCAAAAAACATATGCTCCGTGCGGCAAAGTCCGATTCCTTCGGCGCCGAATTTCCGCGCCACTTCCGCGTCGCGAGGCGTATCCCCGTTTGTGCGAACTTTGAGTTTCCGCGCCGCGTCCGCCCAGGACATCAATTTTGAGAAATCGCCGCTTAATTGCGCCTCCACCGTATTCACCTGCCCCAGATAAACTTCACCCGTGCTTCCGTTCAGAGAAATGTAATCTCCCTCTTTAACGATAGCATTTCCAGCGCGAAGCTCGGCCTTCGCATAATCGATTCTCAAGCTTTCACAACCGGCGACGCAACATTTTCCCATCCCGCGCGCGACCACCGCGGCGTGAGACGTCATGCCGCCGCGGGAAGTAAGAATCCCAACAGCCGCGTGCATCCCGCCGATGTCCTCCGGCGATGTTTCAATCCGGACCAGAATAACTTTCTCGCCGCGTTTTGCCCACGCTTCCGCATCATCTGCTTTAAATACCACTTTTCCGGTGGCGGCACCCGGCGAAGCCGGAAGCCCTTTGGCAATCGTTTCTCTTTTGGCTTTCGGATCAAACGTCGGATGAAGCAATTGATTGAGGTCGTTGGCGGGAATACGCAGCAAAGCGGTATCTTTATTGATCATCCCCTCTTTTACCATTTCGACCGCAATCCGGACGGCCGCATGCGCCGTTCTTTTCCCGCCGCGAGTTTGAAGAATATAAAGTTTACCTTCCTGAATCGTAAATTCAATGTCCTGCATATCCCGGTAATGCTTTTCAAGTTTCTCCCGGATTTTGCAAAGCTCCTTATATGGCAGGGGCATCTGTTTTTTCAACGTATCAAGCGGTTCAGGCGTTCGGATGCCCGCCACCACGTCTTCGCCCTGCGCGTTAATCAGGTATTCGCCGTAAAAACGGTTTTCGCCCGTCGAAGGATTCCGGGTAAAACAAACACCCGTCCCGGATCCGCTGCCCATATTCCCGAAAACCATCGCCTGGACGTTCACGGCCGTTCCCAGCAAACCGCGGATCTCATGCAATTCGCGGTACTTGATGGCGCGCGGGTTATTCCATGAATTAAAAACCGCATCGATCGACTTGGCCAGCTGAATTTTCGCATCGGACGGGAATTCCTCGCCCGTGTGCTCTTGATAAACTTTCTTGTACCGGCGGACGACATCCTTGAGGTCGTTTGCGGAAAGCTCCACGTCATTTTTAACGCCGAGCTGCTGCTTTTTGGCTTCCAGAATATGCTCAAACTCTTCGTGCGGGACATTCATTACGACATCCCCGAACATTTGTATAAATCTCCGATAAGCATCCCACGCAAACCGTTCGTTTTCCGTTTTGATGATAAGGCCTTGCACCACCTCGGAATTCAAGCCAAGGTTAAGCACCGTATCCATCATGCCCGGCATCGAAACCGCCGCGCCGCTTCTGACGGAAACAAGCAACGGATTGTCCTTGCATCCGAATTTCGCGCCCATCGCATCTTCCAGTTTCTTTAAGTTGATTTCGACCTGCTCGGCAAGTCCCGCCGGCCATTTTTTCCCGACCGTGTAAAAATCGGCGCACGCTTCCGTCGTGATCGTAAATCCCGCAGGGACCGGAATCCCGAGATTGGTCATTTCCGCAAGATTCGCGCCTTTGCCTCCCAATAGTTGTTTCATTTTCGCGTTTCCTTCGGCCTTTCCTGCCCCGAAGAAATAGACGAACTTCCTCTTGGAAGCTTTCAATTTGGAGGATTTTGATCTGGATTTTGCCATGATAGACATTCTATCTCCTTTCAATACTTTAGCTTACATCATTATTAAACACAAGTTCGGCGTAAAAAGTGAATTATAGCACAATTTATCTACATTGACGATAAATTTGTAATGAAGGATAAATCCGCTACTTGCTCCGTATAAATCCTGAATACCTGCTTCATCAGCGACTGGCGGTTGGAACGGATCCGCTCATCTTCTGCGTTAACTTTTACTTTATCAAAAAAAGCGTGCAGTGTCTCGCAAAAATTGCCGGCATAGACGCGCGTCGCTTGCCAATAATCCCCGGAACCCGCAAGGCCTGAAATTTCCGGCCCATGCTTCAACACCAATTGATACAGTTTTCTTTCCAGATCATCCTGAAACAAATCCGCATTCACACTGTCAGCGATATTGCAATCGAGCCCTTTGAGAATGCGATACGGGCGTTGAAGCACCTTGCATGCCGTTTCAAAAACCGGATCCTGGACA
Organism: uncultured bacterium; assembly: GCA_964522565.1. Classification (GTDB taxonomy): domain Bacteria; phylum Omnitrophota; class Omnitrophia; order Omnitrophales; family Danuiimicrobiaceae; genus CAZFUU01. The sequence goes on from CAZFUU010000029.1 coordinate 2,926, forward strand.
TGTTTAACCAGCGCGGCGAACTTCTGATAGACCACCCCGATATCGTCACAATCAGACGCAAAAATTCCGCACAAAAGCTCATGTTCACGCGTGCCTGTCCGGACCTGTAATTCGCCGGCAATCCGGTCGCGTAAAAAATCGGTCACCTTTCTGCGAACGGTTTCAACATCCGCTTTCAATGCCCCGCCGAAAAGCTGATATGCATCCTCCACCCATTTTTTCAGTGATACGGGGATCGGATGCGCCCGTAAAATTTTTGCAATCCCGCCGGCGGATCTTCTCAAGGCGTACGGATCCTGGCTCCCGGATACCTCAATCCCGATTCCGATTGCCCCAACAAGCAGATCCATGCGGTCAGCAAGCGCGAGCAAAATCGTCTCCGGATTCATCATTTTTTTGAGTTCCCGAAAATCCTGAGTCAAATTACCGGGCAAATAATGCCCCGCAATGGCCTTCGAGACTTCGAACGGCTCTTTGTCGTGGCGGGCGTATTCGGCGCCGGCAAGACCTTGAAGCTCGGGGAATTCATAGACCAAATGCGTCGTCAAATCCGCTTTCGCCAAATGCGCGGCGCGCCGTGACCGTTCAATGACAGCCGCATCGATGCCCGCCGCATGCCCTAAAAAATCGACCGCCTTTTCCAGGCGCAGGGTTTTATCCCGGTAAGATCCCAACGTGCCCAAAAAAACCATATCCTTCAATTTTTTTACTTTGCTTGCCAAAGCGGTCTTGGTGTCTTCCCCGAAGAAAAACTGCGCGTCTTTCAGCCGGGCGCATAACACGCGTTCGTAATTTTTCGCGATCACTTTTGAGTCGCGCCGGGCTCCGTTGGCGATAACCAAAAACCGGTTATCCAGTTTTCCGGAAGCGTCGTAACACGAAAAAACCTTGAGCTGTTTGCTCATGCAGGTTTCAAGCACCGCGGGCGGCAGTTTCAGATACTCCTTCGGAAAGCGAGAAACAACCGGAAACGGGTCTTCGACCAGATGGCTCACGGTCCGGATCAGCTCTTCATTCGTGTTCCGGTACCGTTTCAGAAATGACCGGATTTTGTCCGCCCTGGCGGAATCATCCAGCATGACATGATGGCGTGCCAGAAGAGCTTTAAAATCCGCAATATCAGAATTTCTGACTTTAAGCTTCCGGTTCGAAAGAAACCGGTGTCCCATCGTCCAGTCGGACGACAAAATGCCGCCAATCCGGTATTGCTGAACCCTGTTCCCTAAAAATGCGAATGTCCAGCGGATCGGCCTGGTGAACGAATAACGTGTTTCGTCCCAGCGCATCACTTTTGGGAACTCAATCAGCGCGGGCAGTGTTTCAAAGAAATCCCGGAGAGGCCTGAATTTTTTATGAATTTTGACACAGACGCATTCGCCCCTCGCCGTTTGTTTGAAATAAACATCCTGGATGCTTTTCCCGGTGCTTTTCAAAAAACCCTCAAGCGCGACCGTGGGCCGGCCATCCTGAAATGCGATCGCTTTGGACGGCCCTGTTTTTTCCTCTTCCGATCCGGCAATTGACGTCAAACCCCGCATTTCAATAACCAGTCTCCTCGGAGTTGTATAAACAGCCGTCCCCTCGCACAGATAACCGCATTCCGCCAGCAATGGCGCGGCCTGGGATAAAACAGACGCTGATGCGGGGCCGAAATACCCGGATGGAATTTCTTCCGCGCCGATTTCGAATAAAATGGAATTTTTTATTTGCGGCTTCATCGGCAGGAACCTTTTTGCGTATGCCTGCAAAGCGGAAATCCGAGCGATTCTCGTGTCTTCAAATAACCCTCCGCGCACTGCCTGGCGATGGAACGGACGCGGCCGATATAGCGGGGACGTTCGGTCGTGCTGACAGCCCCTCTGGCATCCAAAAGATTAAAAGCATGCGATGCCTTCAGACAAAAATCATAAGCGGGCAGTACGAGCTGCGACTGAAGAAGGCGCCTGGATTCAGATTCAAACTCATCGAAATGGCGTTTCAATACTTCTATATTGGCCTCTTCAAAATTATATTTTGAAAATTCCTTTTCGCCCTGCTGATGAACCTCGCCGTAGGTTACCCGGTCGTTCCAACGAATGTCGAAAATCGACGACGTGCCCTGCAAAAACATGGCGATGCGTTCCAGGCCGTAAGTGATTTCGCACGAAATCATTTCAAGATCGATGCCCCCGCATTGCTGGAAATAGGTAAATTGGGTGATTTCAAGCCCGTCAAGCCAGACTTCCCATCCGAGCCCCCATGCCCCGAGCGTCGGAGATTCCCAGTCATCCTCGACAAAGCGAACGTCATATTTTTCCACGGGAATTCCGACATCACGTAAA
>CAZFUU010000029.1:5256-11423 GCA_964522565.1 uncultured bacterium
ACTATCCAGGTACAATTGCTGGCAGTCAGATGGCGCCGGTTTGAGAATAACCTGATATTGATAGTAATGTTGCGTCCGGTGAGGATTTTCTCCGTATCGTCCGTCGGTCGGCCGGCGAGAGGGCTCCACATAAGCCGCTTTCCAGGGTTCCGGCCCCAGCGCCCTCAAAAAAGTATGGGGAGAAAAAGTGCCCGCGCCGACCTCAAGGTCATAAGGCTGCACAATCAGGCAACCTCGGCGAGCCCAATACTCGTTTAATTTCTGAATCAGTTCTTGAAACGTAATCGGTGACTTGCGTTTTTTGGTATTCATTCACGGTTTGCCGGTTAGCGCACGGTTATTCAAACTGCGGGAATCTTATCAGAAAGAGTGCTTCAAATCAAGAAACGCGCATTTTCCAAAAAAGAAAGGGACAGCAGTCCCAGGATGCCCTCACAGCCATCCATTAAACCGCCATCCCTTCTCTCCCGATATACGGCCGTCTCTGCGTTTGCGTGATGAATCGGCCGATCGGACTTGTCAACCGGTTTAAAACGAAATCTGGCTCTTCATTTTTTCCAGCTTCGCATCCCCGATCCCCTTGACCTGCTTCAAATCCTCAAGGGATTTATACTTTCCGTTGGACTCACGATGCATCACAATGCGTTCAGCCAGCGCGGGCCCAATCCCCCGAATCGCCTGCAACTCATCGATGCCGGCAGCGTTGACGTTAATGACGGGAGCCGTCACCTGGTCAGATGCCCGCGCCGTTTGAGCCGTCGCGTATTGCAGCGGTTGAAGGAAAAAGTTAATCATCATGAGCAGAACCACCAGTCCGCTCACCTTCTTGAATGCCTTCATATCCTCTCACCCCCTTGTTTTCGAGATGATGGAGTATAGCATTTTATCGTTTTATGTCAATACTTTTATTATTATTTATCATTTATAAGGTGTTAAATCGACTGAGATACGTCACGCGACAGAACTCATTTTTTTAACCCTCTAATGCGTTTTTATATTTATCAAATTTAATTTATCGCATATAATCATTTGTCAATTGTTGCTTGAACACGAGTCATAATGTCGTTTAAGTTTCATCTAACGTAACCGTCAAACAATATTCACAAGAAAGCGAACGGAGGAAACTCATGAGCCGTAAGAATATTTTGGCCTCTCAGCTGGGGCTTCGGATCCGGGATACCCGGAGGAAAAGAAACTTAACGCTGATTGAGCTTTCCAAACACACCGGAGTCGCGCAAGCCACTTTGTCCCGGATGGAAACGGGGCTGATGACAGGCACCGTTGAAAGCCATCAAAAAATCGCGGAAACGCTCGGAATTTCCCTGGCGGAATTATATCAAGGCATTGACAAGCGGACAGCCCACACGCTGCTTCAAAAGGCAGGCGAAGCAAAAAAAGTGACGGCGAAAAATGATCTGATGAAATGTGAATTGTTGACTCAGGACATTTCCAGAAAAAAAATCACGCCGATGGTCATCACGCTTGCGCCGCACGGAAAAACCGAAGAACTGCAAGCCGAAAGCGGAGTTGAAAAATTTCTCTTGGTTTTGGAAGGAACTGCCAGCGCCCTGATTGGCAGCCAGGAATACGCTCTCGGGAAAGAGGATTCGGTTTACTTCGACGCCACGCTCCCTCATCAATTCTCGAACTCGGGCGCAAAGCCGGCGCGGTTGCTCATGATGGTTTCTCCGTCAAAAATTTAATTTTGAACGGACGTGATAATCCATCGCAAATAATCGCGATCACCCGCTGATATCGGAAGAGCGATGATTTCTGGGGTCTCGTATGAATGCAGATGTTTTATTCGTGTCTTGAGGCGGGAAAAAGAAAAGAATGTGGTTTTAATGATCAACAGAAGCTCGCGGGATGCCTCTATTTTTCCTTTCCAGTGAAATACGGATTGAACCCCAGAGATGATATTGACGCACGCGGCAAGCTTCTCTCGAACAATCGCCCTTGAAATTTTTCGGGCTTCGCGCCCGTTCGAAACCGTGCAAAAAACCACAATTGGCTTGTTTGGCATCCTCACAGCCATTTCTGAATTTTCCCCGTGCGAGGTTCTAGGGTTTGGTCAACCGGGCGCTAAAATCCGAATTGGCATCTCCGAGAACAACATGCCCTTCACGCGCAAGCCATCCCAAACTCATCAATACAAGTTCTTTCGGCTGACTCGTATTTTTAACCAGAGCGGTCAATGTCGCCGTTCCGTGTTTTTCCAAATAATGCCAAATATCCCCTGCGGTAATACCGATTTCTGTAATCATTTTTTGCCTCGCCAGTTGAATAGATTAACCTTGATGAAAATAATAACAGACGGACTTGTGAATTTCAATTTATAATTAGCCTCTTTTGGGGAAGAAGTTCCGATTGGCGCGGTATATGGGCTAAAAAATTAGCTCAAAACCCCGCTTAGACAACGGCCATTTCAAGCTGCAGACCCGCGCCTGGCTGTGTCAGGGAGTCTTCCATGCCAGTCGTATCAATCACAACATTGATGCGATGGATTCCGGAAAGGTCAACGTCATACGGGACCAATTCTTTGAGAAATTCATAATAACTGGCGGTCGTATCCACCCCCGTCACATAAGAAGTAATTTTTCTGCCCTGCTTGGTTTCAACAATAAGCTTCAGGCCGTGGATCCATTGATTGGATTTAAAACTAAACACCAAATCCTCAAAATCGGGATCTTCGTTATCCTTGTATTCAAAGGTAGCAATCGCGTATTTCCCCTGCCGCTGAAGTTCGAGAATGTTGTAATTCAGAAATCTGTTCAAATCAATAATCCGGTCCGGATCCTCGATTGTAGGCAGTTCGGGAACAATCGCTGTGAACCCTTTGACCCCTACCTTCACGGATCCGCTGAGAACCTCAGGCGGCACACCCGCCATATGAAACGCTCCGATATAAATTTCGCGGACTTGCTCAAAATCAAAATCAAGCGGAAACAGCCCCTCGTGCGGCATATAAAACTGAACGTTTCCGTCATTGCCCGACAAGAAAAATAAGGCGTCCGAAGTGTTTCCGTTATTATCCACAAGCATGACGGCTATTCGGGCACCGGCCGGTGCTTGTAAACTAAACGGAAGCGGGCCCGTCGCTAAATTCACCGCTTCACTAAAGAGGACTTTCAAGCCGCCGAACGAATCTGGCGTCGAAACATTGAAATTAAACGTCAGCCCTGCGTCAGCATCATAGTCGCCAATAACGGCCGACCCGCCGTTTGATCCGAAGGCCTCAATGGCCGGATTCCCCGGTAATGTCGCGATTTCGAGGCCTGGTTGAGTCGCGGGCGCAAGCGTCGGAATTTCCGTTGAAGGAAATTGACGGAACGTAATCTGGTGAATAAAAAAGTCAGCAGTCGAAACCCCGCTGCCGGACGGATAGACAAGCAATGAAATCTGCTTCACATACGCCAAACTGATTTCCCATGGAATGTCGAATTTCGCCTTCGTGATCAAGCCGTCTATAACAGTCAACGGAAAATACCCAATCACTTGATCAAGGTTGTCTTTGAGTTCGAGATAAAAGGTCCCGGGGGAAATTTCCGACGAATAGGAAATCCATAGCTCATGTCCTCGCGCGTCAAAGGGTTCCTCCAATATCCAATAATGACCGCCGATAGCGGATGTGTCATTGGCATAAGTAATATGCGCGCCCGCCGGCATTGTTGGGTTGAAATCCGTATTTCCTATGGTGCCTTCCTGCGCAAATTGATTTTGCCCGAATAACGTATATGTCTTACTGGGAAATTCCGCGGGCGGGCCGGCAAACGGCAGATTGACCGCTTCGATTCCCAAGTTCACTTGATCATAAAGCCCTTCATATACTGATTTGACACCCCTGCTTTCCAGATACACATCCATGTAATCGCCTCCGTTTCCCAACAAACCCAAAATAACCGAGGCCTGGTCGACCGCCAGGATGGCCGGGGAATATTCCGTTCCGGAACGCAAGGAATCGACGAAACCGTACTCCGTTACCAAGTCGGCAAACTGGCCGCGAATCGCCATGAGCCACGTCATGACCATATCCGGCTCGAGCACATAAGCGGCTGCCAAGGCGTAAATAGAGGCGACATCAAACAGAAGGTTGTCAGGCGTGACCGCCAATTCTGGAATCCCAACCTTGCCTTCATACCCGCCTTCCGGAAGACTGCTGGCGGAAATAAATCCGGGAATCTGGAAAAAACTCGAAAAATCAAAAGAAGAATACAAATAATTATCAAGAGCCGGACGCATACTTTCATAGCGATGCTCATTCGACCACAACAGCGGCCAAAACATCTGGAACGCGCCGCCATCGTAAGGAAGCAGATTCTCTATTTCCCGGCCGCTTTTTTGATCGTGATAAATGCCGGTATGCTGCTGAAGATTCGTCCACGCATCCACGGGAAGCCCATAGCGCGTCACAACGAACGCGACCCCTGACCGAAACTCGCTCGAAAACATATCGACATGAAGGTTTTCAAACGCCTGCTTGTCAGTATCGTAAGCGCCAAAGAAAAGATGCATGTTCTCATCATCGTAAAATGCGCTATATCCGTCCGCTTGGTTATCCAGGAAAAGTTCGGCCCTGTCGATAAGTTGATCCGCCGCCGTTCTTTCATCTGCTGAAGTATTCGCTAACGATCGAAGTATCCCAATGACAACTGCCATACTTTGAGCCAAATTTGCGTTATCCCCGAATGTCACAAAATTCTTGATATGCTCCGTTGAAGCGCGAGGGCGAAGTTCGCCCTGAGGCGTAAATTCATATACCGCATGAAGCAACCCATTCACGCCAAAATTTTTCTGCATGTCCTCCAGTGTCTTCAACAATGCCGAAATTTCGGAAAGCGCCTGTTCACGCGTCATTCCGTTGTCCAGTTTCCCCAAAGCGACTTCACCCAAAATTTGCAAATAAAAACCAATATCCGTCAATGTCGTGAAATCCGCTTTCTCGCCATTCAGATTAATATAATCGTAAGGGACGTGAAATTTTGGGTCGACACCAACCCCTAATTGGAAATAGGCCAACTGCTCTTCAATGAAAGATTGACGCTTCTCATCAAGCGCATCTTCAACCGGAATTATATTCGCATAAGAAAAATTACCCCATTTAAGATGCAAGATGGCATTTGTACTTTGCCCTTTTAGAACAATCGCAAAGGTGACAATCTCTTGAATGTTGACGCCAGTGAATAATCCGACGTCGATCGTCCACGTTTGTTCGTTCGGTGTAATATCGTTAATGACGACTTGGCTTTTCTGGCCGCTTTTATCCGTAACTTCCAGAAACACTTGTTTAAGCGTAGGACTTTTCAACTGCAAAGTAATCCCGTCGGGATAGCGCGTTGATAAGTTGATCACATCACGCTCGTAAGTGTAGGGGCTGTCGGGATAATTCACATAAAACCCTCCGTAAGAATTCGGTCCGACTCCGTTATAGGTCAGGCGGATTTCTGATTGCGACGGTTGCGTCATCGAAATACTTTCGCCACTGTCTCCCCGAAACGCGACCGGCTTCAGCGGATTGTTGTGAAAGTCGTTTGGCAACAAGGTAATTGGCTGAACTGTGGTATCCGGATCGACTGCCCAATTGCCTGAAAAATTCCCCCATTTCACATTCAACTGGCCGTCCTCCACAACTCCCTTGAGAACAATCGATATGGTTATGATTTGCGTCAAATCAATCCCATTTTGCTCCAAACTGTCGAGCGCAATCGTCCAGCTTTGTGCGCCAGAGGTAATTCCTGCCAGCGGAATAACTGCCGTTTTAGGTGGAGTCCCCCCATCCTTGACTTCAAAAAAGACCTGCGATATTCCGCCTGAGCTATCCATTTGGAATGTAATGCCATTCGGAAATTGGGTTTTGAAATTGACAGAAGACCGGCCGGGAACATTAGGATCATCAGGATAAAGCAGGAAAAATCCGCCGTAGGACTCCGGACTGGTTCCGGTATAATAAAGTGTTGTATCGGTCACATTATATTGGGCTACATGCGCCCGAGTATCTCCACCGGCCTTGGCAAATGCAACAGGCGGAATATTAGTTCCATCATATGCCGGCGGAATCCTTGTCGGCTCTTGCCGAATGGGATCGGGATAAACGGCTTCCAATTTCGAGAATTTTCCCCAGTCCACATTCAATTCATGAACTCCAGCCCCTTCAATCACGATCACCAGCT
>CAZFUU010000030.1:0-11300 GCA_964522565.1 uncultured bacterium
AACAATGCGAGCCAGCACTCTCTTAATTTTCCCTTGCTTAATGGGGTACATTACAGATTGGTGATCTTGCCGGGTGTGAGCAAATTCAAGAGTGAACACATCGCCGAAGCGATTCAATATCGAAGTTTGGACAGACAGTGGTATGGGTGATGACTGTCCCCAAAACGCAACATTCCTCACCTTGCTAAAACAGGATATGTGTCGGAGATAGATTTTGCTTTCAAGTAGAGATTAAATGCGAAAATGAGAAACCCGACGTATAGAAACAACTCGCGAATCTCATCGGCCTGATGGTGATATCCCAATCTCCAGATTAGGTCAAAGATCAAACCGATGATAGCCGCCACGCAGGCCATGGGAGGAAAAACAGGAAAGGATATTTTATTAAGAAGGTTTTTAAAGGGTTTAATCGTTGCATTTGCAACGGGAATCATGACGCCCAAAACCATCAGGGCAAGAGTTACCGCCTCATTGGGGTGAGCCCCGCGGATATTGTGAAGATTGATTTCTCCCTGCGTGTTAATCGCTTTCAATGCTGCTGGAGTTTTTAAGCCTAACAAACGTTGCCCCCAACTGAATTCCTCAGCGGCCACAAAAAAGAAAAATACGGCGAACAGAAGAAAGAATATATTCCTTTTTTCACCCAAGGACATTCGGGAGAAAAAAAGACGAAAAAGGAGAAAACTCGAGAAAGCCGGAAAAAGAACGGATAGATTCTCTCCGAAAGTATCTTCGTCGAACATATAATCAATCATTTCAGGGCTTTTAACTATCCAGAAAATGAAAGGGACCAAAAAGACAGCTAATAATACAACACAAGCCAGGCGTCCAAGGGCCAGGTTTGAAGAGTTCTTCATCCAGAACAGTCCGGAGCACAAAAGGCCTAACCAGCACGCAAAGAGTCCAAGAGGGGTGATCGGCTCGTAGTAAGTGGCACCAAAAAAGATAAAAAAGAAAAGGAGTGACAGTAAGCCTGTTGTTTTTCGATGGTTTTGAAGTTTATGAAGAACGTTTAAGAAAGAATGGGGAACGGCCGCTAAAAGACTTAGCAGCCAAAGAACGCACAGGCAAACGATAAATCCTGAAACAAACCTGTCGCCTTCAGTTAAATAATGGCTCAGGGGATATTCTGATTTAGTCACATGGTTTAGGTAACCCCACGCCTTTCCATGGTACATCGCATCAATAAGCGCATGGCCCGCTGTAAAATAAAAAAGACATGCGGCCGTAATACAAGCGGCGAAAAAAATGGACGCTTTGACGACTAAAGATCTTCTGTTTTGAGATTCCATTTTTATTTCATGCCTCAGAATTAATGGGGTACAGCGCAGTATTATCCTCACGGACTTTGCATCAGGGTATCGGAGAAGATACGAACATGCTGTAGGGGGAAAGCCCGGTCTGAATGTCCTCTAAATACATCTTAAACCGGCCGGTGATTTAATTGTCGTGCCCCTACCCCGATAAAGGGCCGCCAGCTCCTCCCACCGTATATTAACCACCGGCACGAACCCGGGATATTCACAGGTTGTATAGTACAGAACCTTGTTCGGATAGTTAAAGTAGCGAGAACGATTCCCGATTTGGAAGCGTCCGCAACAATCACCGAACCCCACATCGCGAAAGCCATCCAATACCGCACCCTCGACCGGAATTGGTGGGGATAAATTTATACCATTTGTTCGGGATTGATGAGGCGGTCGAATTCATCGGCGGAAAGGAATTTCAGCTGAAGCGCGGCTTCCTTGAGTGTGAGATTTTCACGGTGCGCTTTTTGGGCGATTTGAGCCGCACGGTCGTAACCAAGCTTTGCGCTCAGAGCCGTCACAAGCATCAGCGACTGATCCAAATGTTGTCGAATTCTTTCCCGGCCAGGCTCAATCCCTTCGACGCAATGAACCCGAAAACTTTCGCACGCATCGCTCAAAAGCCGGATCGATTGAAGCAAGTTATACACAATCACGGGTTTAAACGTATTCAGCTGAAAATTTCCCGACGCGCCGGCAAAGCCAATCGCGGCATCATTGCCCATCACCTGAACCGCGACTTGCATCATCGCCTCACACTGGGTCGGGTTCACTTTCCCGGGCATGATGCTGGAGCCGGGTTCGTTCTCCGGAATATGAAGTTCTCCGATGCCCGATCTCGGCCCGGAAGCCGACCAGCGAATGTCGTTGGCAATTTTCATTACAGAAACCGCAAAGGTCCGCAGCGCGCCGCTTAATTCAACCAACGCATCGTGCGCCGAGATGGCCTCAAACTTGTTTTTCGCGGAAACAAAAGGAAGTCCGGTCAATTCGGTGATTCGTTTCGCGGCCGCCTGCCCAAAATCCTTTGGCGCATTTAATCCCGTCCCGACCGCCGTTCCGCCAAGCGCAAGCTCAAATAGACGCGGCAGGCAATTTTTAATTCGATCGATTCCGTTCGAAATCTGGCAGGCATAACCCGAAAATTCCTGGCCAAGCGTCACCGGAACGGCATCCATCAAGTGCGTCCGGCCCACTTTGACAATCGCGCGAAACGCCTCTGATTTTTTCTGAAAGGCCTCAAACAGCCGCGCAAGCGACGGCAACAAGGCGCGGTGAATTTCAACCGCGGCCGCGATATGCATCGCCGCGGGGAAAATATCGTTGGAGGACTGCGACTGATTGACGTCGTCGTTGGGATGAATCGGCGTCTTGCTTCCGATCACGCCGCCTGAAATTTCAATCGCCCGGTTGGCGATCACCTCGTTGAGGTTCATATTGGTTTGCGTGCCGCTTCCGGTTTGCCACACCACAAGCGGAAAATGCCCGTCTAATTTCCCCTCGCAAATTTCATCGCACGACCTGACAATCAGGTTCTTTTTCTCGGCGGGCAAAACGCCAAGATCACAATTCGCCAACGCGCATGCTTTTTTCGCGACGGCAAACGCGCGAATAAATGATTGAGGAAACCGCTCTTCCCCGATTTTGAAATTTTCAAGCGCGCGGGCGGACTGCGCTCCATAGTATCTGTCTGCCGGCACTTGAACTGTGCCCATCGTATCTTTTTCGACCCGATTGCTCACGGTAAAACCCTCTCTTTGGCGTGCTTGAATGTGTTAATCTAGCATCTGGCTTGTTTTTTTTCCAGCAATTGTTCGTTTGTTTGGGCGGGGCAAGATTTCGTCAAATGAGCGGATGCGAGCAAGGAAAAACTACAAGACGCGTTGTTTCTTAATGAAATTTAAATCCGTTTCCCAGCATCTCCGTCAAGGTATCAGCCGGCAAGGGTTTGCTGAATAAAAAGCCCTGCACCCGATCGCAATTCTGATCGCGCAAAAACTTCAGTTGCGGCCGTGTTTCGACGGCTTCGGCGACTACCTTCAGCTTCAAATCGTGGGCGAGCACAATAATGGCTCTGACAATGGCCGCGTTGTTCTCGTCCGTGGTAATCTCCCGGACAAACGATTGGTCGATCTTCAGGGCATAAATCGGGAATTTCCGTAAATAACTCAACGAGGAATATCCCGTCCCGAAATCATCAATTGAAATCTGAACGCCCATGGCGGTCAATTGATGCAGCACGGGCATGGTCTCTTCCGTATTTTGAATAATCGTTCCTTCGGTCAATTCAAACTCAAGCTGATTCGGCTGAATGCCGGACATGCCGATCGCCTGATGAACCGCCTGAATTAAATTATGATTTTGGAATTGACTCGCCGTCAGGTTCACGGCCGTTCTGATCTTCGGCAAACCAAGATCCATCCACCGTTTGTTCTGAGCGCACGCCTGACGCAACACCCAGTCGTCAATCGCCGTAATCATTCCGATCTCTTGGGCAACCGGTAAAAATTCGGCGGGCGCCATCAATCCAAATCGCGGATGCTGCCAGCGAATCAACGCTTCCACCCCTCCCGCGGTTTCCGTCGCCAAATCAATTTGCGGCTGAAAATGCAGGCGGAATTCGTCTCTTTCCAGGGCATAACGAAGCGATTTTTCGATTTCAAGGGTTTTGGATGTTTTCGCGTCAACCGCAGCCGAATAAAGCTTGAAATTATGACGCCCCGCCTTTTTGGCGCGAGCCATCGCGGTGGCGGAATTTTTTACGAGTTCGTCCGGCTCCTGGCCGTCTATGGGGAAAATACTGATCCCGATGCTCGCGCTCATAAACAACTCATGGCTATCCACCAAAAAAGGCGCTTCGAGCGCTTGTAATATTTTCGCGGCCATCTTAATCGCATCTTCGGAACGCCGGATTTTCGGCAAAAGAACCGCAAATTCATCGCCTCCGATCCGGCCGATCGTCTCCGTTTCATGCAAATAACTTTTAATCCGGCGGCCGACCATTTGCAAAAGCCGGTCTCCGGCGGAATGCCCAAGATGATCGTTCACCCGCTTAAAATGGTCCAGGCCGACAAATAACACGCCGGCCTGGACCTTGGCGTGCTTGGCCACGAGCATCGACTGGCTTAATCTGTCCATAAACAGAGGCCGGCTCGCAAAATCCGTCAAATGATCATGGTAAGCCAAATAATCCAGGCGCTCGCGCGATCTTTTTTCGTCGGTCACATCCCTGATGATCGCCCATAAATTAACCGGATTGCCCCATTCATCCCGCGTCGCCCACATCCGCAAGGCCGCGGGAAAAACGACGCCATCCTTTCTTATCAATTCCTTTTCATACAGATCCGAATACCCGCGACGGATAATTTGATCTTTGAGGATTTCCTCGTCGACCCGGTGCCATTTGGGAGGGGTAATATCTTTGTAGGTCAACCGTTTCAGCTCCTCCAGCAAGCACCCCAACATCGCCAAAGCCGCCGGGTTGGCGTCTAAAATGCGCCCGTCCATATCAAAGAGACAGATACCGTCGCGGTTTGAATTGAACAGTTCTCTGTATTTTTCTTCGGACGCTTGACGTTCCGCTTCCGTTTTTATTTTTTCAGTCACATCCTGGATGACCGCCACCAGGTAATCAACCGTCCCGTCCGGTTTGCGGACGCAACGAATGTCCTGGCTGGCATACATCACATTTCCGTCTTTGCGAATAAACCTCTTGTCGCATGAATAGCTATCCCCTTTGCCGGCCAGCACCCGGTCAAAAAGCTCGAAATCTTTCACCAAATCCTCCGGATGCGTCAACTCGACCCATGTCATTCGCTTTAATTCATCTCTTGAATACCCCAGCAATTCGCATACTTTATCGTTCACCTCCAGCCAGCCCTTCATCGGAGAAATAATCGCCATTCCGATCAGCGAAATATTGAAGTAACTCCTGAGCCGTTGTTCGCTCTGCATGAGGAGATTTTCCGCCCGTTTGGCTTTTGTAATGTCCTCGGCAAACATGACGGCGCCGCCGATTTTTCCGCATGGTTCATGCCAAGGATGGATTTCCCAGCGAATCCACTGGGCAACCCCTTCGGAGCTGACAAAGTAATCCTCGTCGCATTTTTCGACCGACCCGTTCATGACGTTTGAAAAAATCTTCGTCCACTTTTCAAACATGTCGGGGATTGACTCGTGAAAACTTTTTCCTTCCAACCGGGCGTTTTCAAGCCGGTAGGTTTCTATCCATTTGGGGCTGTAAGCCAAATAGCAGGCATTGACGTCAAACATCGCGATGGCCGCAGGCGCTTTTTGAATAAACATCCGGAGCTTTTCTTCGCTTTGCTTTAAAAGATCTTCGTTCCGTTTACGCGCCAACGCGTTTGCGAACATTTCCCCCGTAATCTTCAAAAGCGAAATAACGTCTTCGTCCCAGGTTTTCTCCTGCCGGACCGAATCAAAACCGATAAACCCCATGACGGTATTCTGGGAAATCAAAGGCACGTTAATGAGTGATTTTATTTTTTCCCGTTCGAATTCTTCTTTCTCGTTATACGCCTCAGGGGGAAGATTGTGAACCTGGGGAATGTGCACCGCCTCAAACCTTGATAGCTTTTTCATGATCCACGGGAATTTCATTCTTTGTATTCCCTTTAACGATTGCGCTGCCGGCTCAATTTCACTGCGGCACCATTCGTGGGTATTGTCCATGGTTTCGCCGTCTTCGGAAAACAGAAAAATATAACTGCGGTCAACCTGGGCGAATCGTCCCAATGCCTCGAGCGCATTATTAAATCCGCGTTCCATTTCGGATGTTTTCATATTAATGAAACTCGCGGACAACGAAGCAATCAGGCGTTCGAACTCCACCCGGTATTCCAATCTTTTTTCCGCCTGTTTCAACTCCGTAATATCCACGCACGAGCATACATATCCCAGGACGTCCCGCCCCAAAGAGTAACAGGGAAGCCCGGTGCTTAACATCCAGCGGTAGACCCCGTCATAACGTTTCAACCGGAACTCCACCCGAAAGCGGTAATGCGCCCTGACCGCGGACTGGTAAATATCGCGGCAGCGCGTGACATCGTCGGGATGAATCGACTCGAACCACCCGAGCCCGACTTCCTGTTGCAGCGTGCGCCCTGTATAATCCAGCCACAACTGGTTGAAATAAGCGGATTCCCCATCCGGTTTTGCCACCCAGAGCATCACGGGAATCGTATCCGTCAATTTTTGTATCGCTTCCCCGTCCGAATAAAAACCGGCCCGGACGTTCTGCATTTCCATGGAATAGCGGATCGCGCGGAAAAGATTCACCGGATTAATTTCGGATTTGATCAGAAAATCTCTGGCGCCTTTTTTGACGGCGCGCAGCGCGCTTAATTTTTGGACGGGCTCGGCAAGAACAACGATCGGGGTGTCTTTGGCAAACGCACATAATTTAGTATAAGTTTCGATGCCGGAACTATCCGGCAGGGACAAATCCAGCAAAATCAGATCCATTTTTGCGGACTGCGTCAGCTGCTCGATTCCATCCTGAAGCTGTTCGGCTGAATGAATGACAAATTCGGATCGGGACAGGTGGCGATTGCCATTTTCAAGAATAGAACGGAACCGGCGGCTTTCTTTCGGATCCCCTTCGATGATCAAGATCTGATACTGTCTTGCGGTATCCGTCATAGGCGCCTTTCTCGAAAAAAATTTGCCGCATCAACGCCCCAAGATAGCCCGGCCCAGCCACATGGTCGGAAAACCTTTTGTGATGCTTCCCCCTTACTGCTTCCCCTTAAGCTTCCTTTTATAAATGTACCCGCCTTTTAGGTAAAATTCAAGGCCACTTAGTAAAAAAGTGAAAAAACTTAACCCCTGATGCTGTAAGCGGTTGCATCAAATTCTAATTTATTTTAAATTGTTTTTGCTTTTCCTGTTTTGAACCCGCCTGGTTCTCCTGAGAATTAGAAGGCCCCGCACGCGACAATTGAATAGAAAAAACAAATGCGAGAAGAGAAATTCTGAGTGAAATGTGCCGGAAATTTTAATTCAGCAACGCTCTTAAACGATTAAATGCCTTTTGCGCAAGCAGATAGTTTGAATTGAAATTCAGAGATTGTTGGTAATGCTGTATGGCTTCCTGCCAGTTTCCCTTTTGCTCAAACACCCGGCCAAGATTATAGTAAGGATAAAAGTAGCTGTCATAGCGCTTGGCACGAATGGCCTTCTGAAGCCAGGGAATTGCCTCCTCCGACCGTCCCTTTTCCAGAAGATAGGCGCCGATGTCATTGTAGGGATTGCCGAAATCCGGATCGAGGCGAATCGCTTTTTCACATTCCCGGATTGCGTCATCATACAGGCCTTAAAAACTGTACGCCCACCCCAAAAACGTGTGCGCTTCCGCGGTCGGAAAGGTTTCAATCGATTTCATGTAATATTCAACCGCGGCTTCCACCCGCCCCGCGATTTGATTCTTATACCCCCGCTCAAACAAATCGCGCGCTGCTTTTTTTTTATTGCGGTCGTTTTCCCTGGATGATCTTTTCTTCATCGGCATAACCTCGGTTGCAAATACGATCAAAAAGTTTCCGCCGTGAGCGCTTGACGGACATACGGATTATTTTTCTTCTCATCGCCGATCGTAGAAGCGCGTCTTTGCGCGTAGTCATGGCCCGGCCAAACCACTATATTTTCGTCCAAAGCGGCGAGCCGCTTAAGGCTTTGACGCATTTTTTCCGGATCACTCCCCGCCAAATCGCACCGTCCGCAGGCATTGATAAACAACGTATCCCCCGTAAACAAATTTCCCGGAACAAGAAAACACTGCGAGCCGGGCGTGTGGCCAGGCGTATGAATAACTTCAAGCTCCAAATGTCCGGCCGGAATCCGGTCGCCGTCTTTGGTCGCCTTGACGCAAATACCTTCTTCCGCCTCAACCTGCCCCGCTTCTTCGGCATGAACATAAATCGGCGCATGACTTGACTGCGCCATCTCAACCGCCCCTCCAACATGGTCAAAATGCGCATGAGTCAACAAAATCCCAACCAGATCGACGTGTTGCTCCCGGGCAATCGACAACAACCGGTCACTCTCCCATCCCGGGTCAATGATCACTCCTTTTTGCGTGCCGGAGTCGAAAACGAGATAGGAAAAATTTTCCATCGGCCCGACTTTGATTTGTTTAATCACACCGGATGTTTTCATGTGAAGCATCATACTGGGGAAAACAAAACCCGTCAATAACGTGAAAAGTGGAAAGATGCTGGAAAATTTATTTTTTGCGCCTGGCCGCTTTTTCCGCGGCCATTGCAATATAAGAAGCCGTCAGCCCGTATTTTTCCAACAGCTCATCAGGAGAACCGGATTCGGCATAAGTATCCTGCACGGCAACATATTCAATCGGCGTCGGAGCTTCCTGTCCCAAAACGCGAGCGATTTCGCTGCCCAATCCGCCATGGATTTGATGTTCTTCGCAGGTCACGACGGCTCCTGTCTTTGCGGCCTGGGCGCAAACCAGTTCACGATCCAGCGGTTTCAGGGTGTGAATATCCACCACCGACGCGGAAATTCCTTTCCCCGCCAACAAATCGGAAGCGACAAGTGCCTCAAACACCAGGATACCGGTCGAAAAGATAACAACGTCTTTTCCTTCACGCAATAAAACCCCTTTTCCAATTTCAAATTTCGCGGTTTCCGGATACACAATCGGCGCTTTGGGGCGTCCGGTGCGAATATATACCGGCCCGATATGTTCGGCGGCCTTTTCGACAAGCGCTTTCGCCGAGACTTCATCGGCCGGATTCATCACGACAAACTTCGGCAAGCTTAACATCAGCGAAAAATCCTCGATCGCCTGCTGGCTGGCTCCGTCTTCTCCGACGCTGATTCCGCCGTGCGAAGTGACGACCTTGACGTTCATTTCCGGAAACGCGACGCCCATCCGCAACTGCTCAAAGCCCTTGCACACCAGAAAACAGGCGAAACTCGAAATGAACGGGATTTTGCCGCAGGCCGCAAGCCCCGTCGCCAAGCCGACCAGATTCGCCTCGGCAATTCCGACATTAAAAAACCTGTCCGGAAATGCTTTGAAAAAAAATTCGGTTTTGGTGGACTTGGACAAATCGGCGTCCAGGACAACGACGTCCGGATTTTTCTTTCCCAGCTCGACAAGCGTCTTGCCGTAAGCGTCGCGCGTGGCCATCCCAAGTTTGCGTTCGCGAGGCGTCAACATGAACCCTTTCCTTCTTCCAGCTCTTTTAACGCACGCACGGCTTCTTCTTTGGTCGGCGCGACACCGTGGTATTGGTTGTTCCGCTCCATAAACGAAATTCCCTTGCCTTTGACCGTATGAGCAATGATCATCACCGGTTTTTCTTTGATTTTTTTTGCCGCCTCAAACGTTGTGACGAGTGTTTTCATGTCGTGCCCGTCAATTTCAAATACGCTCCAGCCGAATGCCTGCCATTTTTCAACCAGCGGCTCCATGTCCAGAATGTCTTCCACCGCTCCGTCGAGCTGAAATTTATTATAATCCAAGATCGCGATCAAATGGTCGACCTTCCTGAAAGACGCGAAACTGGCGGCTTCCCACGTTTGGCCTTCGTTCATTTCTCCGTCGCTGGTAATGACATATGTCCAGAAACTTTGATGATTCAGCCGCCTGGCCAGCGCCATGCCGATACCGATCGAGAGCCCTTGCCCTAAAGATCCCGTCGACATTTCAACCCCCGCCAAACGCCGGCGGTCAGGGTGCCCCTGCAGGGGACTGCCCAGTTTTCTGAGTTGAAGAAGTTCGCTTTTGGGGAAATAGCCCGCGTGCGCAAGCGCGGCATAAAGCGCGGGAGCTCCGTGCCCTTTGCCTAAAACAATCCTGTCCCGGTCGGTCCAGTCCGGATTTTTCGGGTCGTGGTGAGCGATGTTAAAATAAAGCGCCGTTAAAATGTCGGTCACCGACAGAGAGCCGCCCGGGTGACCCGAGCCCGCTTCTGCCAGCATTCGAATAATGTCTTTGCGAATTTCATTCGCTCGACGGCACAATTCTTCTGTCGTTTCAAGTTTCATGCTGTTCGTTCATCCTTGGGATTATGCCTGATTAGCAGATTATCTTTTCCGCATTCGGCTTTTTTGGTAAGGACGGGACGTATCATAATGGTTTTAGCTAAAACCGTCAAATGATTTTGCGGCAATTTCCCGCGGTTTGCGGCGGGGTAGCGGAAAGCAAGGATTTGAGGTTCCGCCCCCCTTCCGAGAAGAAAAATCGTTTCGCGCAAATCGTTTGTTGGAGAAATGTTTGTGTGATATCATTTTTCACCGTGATGAAACCTTTCGGCCGGATTTTACTTTCGACCTACGTCTGGACATTTGTTGCCCTGGATACTTTTTTCGTCTGGCTCTGTATTTTCATTCTCACCCCGTTCGATCCCAATCAACGGCTCACCCATCACATAGCGAACTTCTGGGGCAGATCCATCATTGCCTCGAATCCGTTTTGGAAAATTCGCATCGAAGGAGCGCGGCATATCCGGAACAACACCGCCTATGTCCTGGTCGCCAATCATAACAGCATGGCGGACATCCTGTGCCTTTACTTTCTTGGCGCTCATTTTAAATGGATCGCAAAGGAAAGCTTGTTCAAGGTGCCATTTTTCGGATGGACGATGTCTCTGTTAAATTATATCCCGTTGAAAAGAGGGGAACACGCGAGCATTCAGTCCAGTTACCGGTCGGCACAGGAATGGCTTGGGAAAAATGTGTCGGTTGTTTTTTTTCCGGAAGGAACCAGAAGCCGGACCGGCCGGATGGGCCCGTTTAAAAACGGCGCCTTTAAACTTGCCTTAAAAACGAAGCGGCCGATTATCCCGATTGTTATTTCCGGGACGGCGAATCTGATCGCGCGGGGAAAAATCACGGTGGCGTCCCGAATCGACCTTTCGGTCAAAGTGTTGCGGGAAATCAATGTCGAAAATTACGGAGAAAACGATTTCGAAGCTTTAAAAAATCACGTCCGGTCATTGATGGCTG
>CAZFUU010000031.1:0-11183 GCA_964522565.1 uncultured bacterium
ATTCAAAGTGGGCCGATTCGCCGATATCAAACTTAATTCGAAAATCTCACCAAAATACGGAATGCGAATCGGGTGCGCAAACCGGATGATGATGCGTTTCAACAAATCCTTTTCTTTTTCAAGTATGACCCCCACGCTTTCAAAATCAGTCACCCCCCTCAGAGCGGCCGCGGTATTAGTCCCGACGTCTAAATCCAAAAAGAACGACAAGTTGAGATTGAACTCCTGATTTATTTCTTCCCATTGTTCCATTTCAGCCGGTGTCCTCACAGTCACGCGAATCAATTGTTCACGGCCTTCATGGCCAATTCCGCCCAACTGCCTCAATGTATTGGGGAACACATCAAACATCCGGTCATACGGCTCCACTTCCGAACCGGCCAGGTCACCGACGTCAATCACCGAAATCTCTTTGAAAGAGAACCTGCTGGTGAATGCATCAACGAAACGATCGGTGTGCCCGTGAAAAGAGCTGGCCACACCAGTCAAGTTCAGCGCTCCGAGAAGTACATGAGCAATCTCCGTTTCATCGTGCGTATTCAAAAAGGAAGCCGTGAACATCTGTCGGATAATTTCGCGAAACGCATCGCGATGGAAAAAATCTTGGCGGATATGCGAATCGACAAAACGGTCGAGGCCGGTGACAAACGTCTCTGAATCAAATTCCATAGCGCCCAATTGTCCGGCAAAACCAGCTTCTTCCTGAGAAGCGGCAATTTCTCCGAGCAACTTCCTCAAGTTCAGGGCGACATACGCGGCATACTCAGGCCTTTCGGAAACCAGTTGAAGAAGATCGCCCAAACCGGCACGGATTTCGCTTCGTCCCTCCGATGTTTTGATGAGGCCCAACATTTTATCGATTTCCCCCAATTTTTCATACAGGTCCGGCTGCATCAATATCTTCGCCGTTTCCCACT
Source organism: uncultured bacterium (assembly GCA_964522565.1). GTDB lineage: Bacteria > Omnitrophota > Omnitrophia > Omnitrophales > Danuiimicrobiaceae > CAZFUU01. The sequence goes on from CAZFUU010000031.1 coordinate 918, forward strand.
CCAGTTCGTCCATTTCGACGGGAACCATCAAACGATCTAATGTCCTAACCAAACGCTTCCTTTTTGAATTGGCCACAGTCACAAGCGTATCAAGTACTTCTTGCATGTCGGTGTACGTTTTCCCTTCCATAATTAAACTAACTACCCTTTGCTGCAATTGCTTCTGAAGTTGATCCCTGAACGCATGATGGACATCGTCTGTGGCTTGAATAGACGCTAAAAACTCGAATTCCTCTTTCATATCCGCATACAAACGTCCGCGTCTAAGCGCGCCCTGAATTGATCGCTCAATCAACCTGCTGACGTATGTTTTGAAAGGAGCAAGAACCTGTTTGCGGAAATCCATGACCGTTTCATAATCGGGAAACATATGTGAAAACATAACCACATCGCGAACGAGTTGTTCGGCAAGCTGCAAGGAATAATTAGACGGAGAAATTTTCTGGACAAGTTCATTGCGGATTGCACGCAGCGAATCCCCGTTGATCCCGACAAAAAAAGACACGGTGTTGAAGCGGTAACGATCTTGCGGATGATCAAGGTAATGTTTAAAAAAATCAATCCGCATCTGCCATAAGACATCACCCACCTGCGAAAGCCCGCCTAGAAACTGCTCACTGGACCAATCTTGAATCATCTTCTCGTACATTGTTAGCAAAAAAAATTTTATTACCCAGGAAATTTGCACAAGAGAAGGATCGTCCGCCCATAAATTTTTCCCAAGCTGCAAGATAAAAGCACGGCCCTCCGGCGTTGTCCTGAGTTCTCCCGCCACCACCTCTGTGCCACCTTCGCGAAACAATCCTTGACTTAATTTTTCCAAGCGGCTCAAAAATAAATCGGTCCTTGGCACGCTTCCCCAAAACCACCGGATTAATTCATTCAGCCGTTCAACCGGCTGATTCAGCAAATTTCCTCTTCCTTGTAAAAATTCATCCAATTCATCTGTAAAGTCATGTGGGACGAGACGCTGTGTTTTGGCCCCCTCCACCGCATATGCAAATTGTTGAAATTCCTGATACACAGCCCGGATGCTGACCGAATGGCTAATTTTTGGATCCGTAATTTGCCTCTGTAAAGCTTCATACGCCAGAAATTCGTTATAAAAAAGTACGGCGCGAGGTTGCTGTCCAGATAAAAAGCTTCGAACTTTTTTCATGCCCGGATGCCCGAATTGACTATTCATCTCTGCATACAACAAATCGGCAAGTACAGGATCGATTTCCTGTTCATGCCTTGCAACGGAAAACACATGAATCAACGCCAAATATTGTAACTGCGGGTTTGGAAATTCCGACAAAAACCGGATCAATGTTTTGGCCAGCTCTTCTCTGTCTACAGTAAATTTGGTTTGAACAAGCGCGCGGGCGCGCTGAACAGCCCGATTCGCGTCCCACCAAGGCATCGGACTTAGCGAAGTCGCCTCGCGGTAAAGGCCGGCCATCAAACTGCCGCTTTTCAATAGATCAACAGCTTCACTTACCTTTTCGGGTGGTACATCTAACTGAACGATTTCCCCGTTTAATATCTCCACACCTTTTCCGTCTTCCCTCAAACCGCTAATATGAGGAATCAGCATTTCAGATTCTGATGGTTCTTCCGGGCCGGCAACAACAAGCGGTGTTTCTGTTATTTGTTCTGCCGACATTTCGGCCTGCCGGGCAGCTTTTGTAACCCGCGGAATGCGCCTGTTGATTTTTTTGAGCAAAGCATCAATTTCACCAGCCAGTTGATCTTGGCCATGCAAAGCAATCCTAATTTCTTCCAAATTGTGCCTTAATTTTGAAAGCTGTTGGCGGGTATACAATGGAAATTCTTCGTGGCGGTTAATCCGATCGGTTGTCTCCCGCAGATATCCGGAAAGCGTTTCAGGTGAGTTTGAGACAAGAGAAATTAATTTTTGGATTTGACCCGTTTGCTGGACTTTTTTTCCGCCGTTTCTACGAATGTTTGGAAGCGCCTCAGAAGCAGAATTTAGAAGTGCGATTTCAGCATTTAATTCGTCAAGCGACAATTGATTTACACGAAGCCGTTCGAGCTTCTTTGCAACTTCTTCTTTTGGAAGTCCGGCAATCACGGGCGGTGCCCGGGCCAGAAGATCATCGATAAAAATAAACCGGTAATCTCTCCCTTCTTCATAGCCCTGCAGATGAAATTTGGGAACTTCGTTTTTGTTGAGAACCACAATTTCAACCGGTTGATCCGCATCCAGTAAATCCGGATTCATTTTCTTGAGAAGGAAATATTTGATAATCGTAGCGCGGATATTTCGAAGCGCTCCCCCAAATTTTGCATCGATAACACGGCGCTTATGGATCATATCAGGATTCAAACTGGCCGAAAGCAGCGGATCAGTCGGGACATTGGTTTGATAAGCAACCGGTTCGCCGGAAAGCGAGCTAAGAACCAGAAGCGCCAGTTTTTCAAATACGATTCCCTTTTTACTTGTTGTCTCATCTCCAAAGAAAGCTTCTCCTTCTTCGATATCATCTGTCTGTTCAACTTCCGCGCTTGGAAACAGTTCTATCGGACGTCGGAGAAACGCGCCATTTTCTTTAATGAGGAGGATGCGAAAAAACCGATCCGGATGCTCACCAACCTGATCAGCCTTTATTCTCGCAGCTTTTTCTTCCTCCGTCGCATGGAACACAGCCAATCCAACGGAATCGTTATATTCGTCCACATACGGAACTACAGCCAGATACGGATGGTCGTAGCGAGGAAATGTAACGGATATTGTCTTTCCTTGGCTTGAACGCAAAACATAAGCTACTTCATTCCATTCGTCCGCTGACAAAACAAGCGCTTCTTCGGGTGCCTTCGCCTCACCGGCCAGCCACCTTTTATATGCGTCCGGCAGCGCTCCCTGGTCCATTATCAAATCAAAAGAAATCTTTTCCCGGGCTGGTTTTTCTTCCCTGATGGGAACTCCGATCTGGAGCAAAAATTCCGCAAGTGCCGCGCCGATTTGTTCCGGCGTCATCCCCCCTCTAGCAAGAGAGTTAATAAATGTCTGCTTCGCTTTTTCAAACTGTTCCGGTGTAATGGATGATCGCATTTCCGATCGGCTTACATCCCGGGAAATGCGGTCGATGTCCTGAATTGATTCATCGATATTCCGCTGAATCCCGCGAATCTGCGCGGGGATTCTTCTGTCCGCCGGATTCGCCGAAATCATTTGTTCCAATGTCTGCAAAACCGCGGCCATATTAAACACACGGCGCTGCAAGTATTGGTAGTGTTCATTGCGCGCAAAAAACCGGAAATAAGTTTCCCGGAGTTCTTCTATTTGGCGGCGGAAGCCAACGACTTGACTCGCTGTCGGCGCACCCTGGTTTAAACTTTCCGAAACAGATTCCAGCGTTTGTTTCAGCAATTGATCGCGAAGCAGAAAATAAAGATAATCCCGTTTCCGGATCACGCCTTCTTTCTTTCTCAACACATCTTCCTGCCGGACCCAAATCCACCGGCGGGCGCTTCCAATCAACTGAATCGCGCTTCTCATATCGCCTTCCGTTGGATTCGCTTTTTCAAGATGCTGAACCGCTGCCACAAGATCGGGCCCGGGCATCGGAAGTTTGTGCCCGGGATTTTCGGGATCATCCAGATAAACCCGTTTTGCTCCGAGCCCGCCTTTTTTTTCGGGCCCCACGATCGTTGCTTGAATCCGCTGGATAAGTCTTTCGCGAACGTCCTGGCCGTACGCCCCGGGATGGAAAAGATGGTATTCTATTGAGTCCGTCGCCTCGGCAAGCGCCATATCGTGATACATCAGCTGCGCATAATCTTCCTCCTGGCTTGCAATAGTATGAATTTTACTTCGATGGGATTTTGAAATTCCCTCAAATGGAATGGGAACCAATGTGGGAAGCAGCGCCTGAGGGCCGCCGGCAACATCCTCATATTTCCATACGATCTGGCTGACGTGAATTGTCCCATCCGCACGCCGTTCGATCCGTAGAAGCGGCTCCTGCTCATAATAAAGCGTAAACACTAAATAACCATACGCGCTCGGGAGCTCGAACCGCCGCAAATCCCTTTCCCCTCTCGTCCGCGCGACCCGCCAGCGATATTCATTGGAAATCGCCCAATACGTCTTGATGATACTGTTGAAATACATATAAACCGCAGATTGCTTGACCGGCGTTTGGGCGAGTGCTCTCTGGAGACGAATCAATTGAATTTTCAACTTTCGTTTTAAAAGTCGAACCGCTTCAAGATTGAGGGCCGTCAATTCCGATATGTTGTTCTGGTCGTAAGCCGCTTCAAATCGAGGCGTTAACGCGCGAATCTGCCGGGTCAATTCATCTGCTAATCGCTTCAGCTCCGCAGATTCCATGGCCGGTACATTCTGAAGAAATGTGTTCTCCTCATCATGCCCTGAACGGATTTCGTTAATGTAATCAGCCAGATAACGCCCATACCTCCGAATTGAGCGGCGAAATGTACGCATCCGCTCTTCATGACCAGCGGCCTTCGCCTCGTTATACGCCGTAAACAATGTCAACAGCTCCCGGTGCATTCTGAAAAACTCAACCGAGCGGGCACCCGTCACTTCTTCCGGCCGCTTTGTCTCCCGAACTTCGGACCTGGCGAGGTTTCGTGTCATCCCCGTGAAAGCGGGGATCCAAGACCATGGATTCCCGCCCAATAAAGCACGCGGGCTTGTGGGAGATATGCCGGATTTACTTTCCGAAACGTCAACCCTATTTAAGCCAAGAATTTCAACTTTGGCGCTCTCATCTTCCGCCCGCAATTCGGCGCGGGCGCGGGGTTTTTTAGCCGAAACCGGCGGGGCTTTATAAACGGGAATTTGGTATTGCGAATATCTCTCTGGTTTCGCGCTCTCTAAAAGCGCCCTTACGTTCAACCCTTCGTTCAACTGTTTCGCACGCTTAACTATCTCTTTACCCTTGCGGCTTTTCAGAGTATCCTTCTCCACTTTATTCAAAATACCGGCAAGGAGAATGGCTGTATTTTCGGAAACAAAATAAAATATCCGCGTGCGCTCTCCGATGATAATCTCGGATATGGATTGTTCCAAAGCTTTGAAAATCGGTGTTCTTTGATTTGGATCCTCGTTAAGTTGGCTTATCCTACGCAATATTTTTTCCCGGTCACGTTGTCCCGCAGATGCCAATAATTCGCTGATATTAACGAAATGCCCATCCCCCCTGAACGCGTCGTAAATTAAAATATTTTCCAGCAGGGTGACCTGCTGCCTTGACAGAACAGGAGGAATCCTGACAACGCCATTTTCCAATCTAATATTTCTTGGATCAATCGTGTGCCCGACATCTTCTTCAACCGCTTTCGCGGCATCTTCTTTTAACCCCTCAAAACCGCCTGCGTGCCCAAAACGAGACAATGATTCTGTTGTATTTTGAGAAAGGCTGAGCTGGAAACCGCCTCCGGTAAGTTCGATCGGGAATAGAATATTTCCGGAACTATTTTTCTTCAGATCAACTATTGATTGAATAATTTCTTCGGAATCATCGCCTTGCCGCACAACGATAAAAACATCATGAGAGCTTCCCATGTTGAAAGAATGAATACGTTCGCGCAATTGTTGAATCGAATGAACGCGAACAACATCCGAATCGCGCAATCCATCTTGAAGCGTCAGTTCAACATCGCCATAAACAATAAACCGCGGGAACGGCTTTTGGGCAGCAAGTAAATCTCTAACGCTCTTTTTAAAGGCCTCCTCATCGGAAGCTTCTATTACCAGCAGGTAGATTGCGACAACAACATCCCTGATTAAGTTTTCCGCGGCTTCGGCATTCTGCAGAATGCCCTCCGCCGTATTCATCCTTTCACGGACAGAAAAGCCCGCCTTGCGGATAAATTGATCATAAATAAATGGATCCGCGGAAATGATAAAATCGGCCATTAAGGGGAAAATTTCATCAGCAATCAGATCTTTCCAATTTTGAGCGTTAACATTTTTTTCCGCATTGTCCTCCTCCAGCCAGGCGCTCATCAACTGAGCCAAAAGCCACTTTTCAGCTACTACCAGCCACCGGCTAAGCAATCTTTTGTATTCTTCTTCATTTCGAGCCAGGGCACGAGCGCTTCTGCGCAAGCCGGATTCCAGCTGTTTTTGGTCCTTGGTATTTTTATTTTGCCTCTCCTGATAATCCTTATCCTGATCTTTAAAATCGCGTAAAAGGCCCTGTGCGCGCCCAATCGCTTCTTTCGCTTTTTTTATTTCTCCCTCCACTTCGGAAACAAAATCCGCTTCATTTTTTTCCAGCCGGATCAATTTTTCAATTTCCAACCGGAGATCATGAATCATGCGTTCCCCTGTAATTACATGATCGCTGATATCGTCGTAAATTGGCTTCCCCCCAGGAGCACTTTCAAAGCTGATTAAGCTGATCTTGTTGCTAAACCCTTGGATTTCGCCTGTTAAAATATTGATTTTGGCGTCTAGCAACTTTTGCCTAATCATGGCCAAATCGGCTGAAAAATCAGCCAGAACTCGGAATGATGGGCGCTCAGCCGCGATTGCGCCCCACTTCTGCTTTTGACGGGGAATATCGTCCCTTGCCCGTTCGGCATCTTTACGTTCTTTATGCTTTTGCTCAAGTTGTTTTTCAAGAAGATCTATCCGCGTTTTTTGTTGTTTTTTAAACGCTGCCTTGACAGAATCCAAACTCTGGAAGGACCGAACAATCTTTTCCTGAATGCGTGTGCCGGCCTCAGCCATATCTTTCACTTTTTGTTTTTGCCCAGCTACTTTTGCGGCGTGATCGCTGACGACAGCTGAAGTGATAACGCTTTCTTCGGCATGGAGAACCACACTCGGATCAACGTGATCAATTGGTTGTATTGGCTCTGTAGAATCTATCGGCTGCGGCGAACTAAGACGCATATATTCAGCGCCATATTTCGTCCAGACCTTTTGCATCTCACGCAAAATTATTTTCCTTACCGGGCCGCGAAGCGGCCGAGACAGCTTCGACTGAAGAATTGTATTAGCCGCATTTTTTCCATCTTCACTTTCCATCATCATAAAGAAGTTCCACAAGAGCACAGGATCTCTCCGCACGCTAATCCCGGCCTTTGAAAAAGTTTTTTGCATGTCCGAAATGATCTTTTGTTCCAAAGCTCGCATTTGTTGGCTAGAATTTAATTCTCTCGCGTCCCCCCGCATCTCCGAGCGGGGCGCGGTTGGCGCATCGCCCGAAGCAGTCCCGCGCTGTCCGGCGCGGGGCAGCTCGGAGCGGGAAAGAGCGGCTGGAAATGACAGCGTGATCACGCCTTTGTTATTTGTCGTGCTTTGAAGGCCGTGGGCCGCGACGCCCGGGCCGGGCTCTTGACCCGAAAAAGATTGGATCACGTCATTGGTCCGGGCCAGGAGTGCCTCTGCCGTGTCCGGAAGAAAGTTGTGAATATCAACAAAGGGATTGTTATTTGTGGTCACCGCCGCGACATGCGATTGTTTTGCCTTCCATGCGCCCATCATCATTTGGTCAACATATAGTTTGGAATCCGTGAGTTGATTGATTGCGGGAGCGATGGAAATGTAGGAAATATTTTGATCTTCAATCAGCGCCTCAATTCCTTCCTGGTGGAACCCTCCCGTCACGAGCATGACGCGTTCGCTTTCATTTTTCCGCATCACTCCAGCCATGTTCTCCAGAAAGGCCTGTTCACGCGCCTGAGATACGCGATAAAAGTCAACCGCCTGATTAAATAGAAGACCGAGTGAATCCGTTCCCGCTGAACGCGTGGAAGTATTTCGTACCGTCAAACGGATGTGACTCTTGTTTGCCTTATTTTCGAACCAGTTTAATCTTGCTTCAAGGCGAGCCGGAGATAAATCATTCTTTCTTTCCACAACCTGATCGAATTCGCTCCGGGTTAACTGCAGGGTCAATAATTTTTGAACCAGCAAATAGTCCTTAAATAACGCGAGTAATCCGGTCTCATCCGGGCCCGCGGCAAGGGCGGAAATGAGCGCATCGGTCAATTTTTCGAACTCCTCAAACAACAACACCGCGTCCAGCTCCTGCTTGAGAATTTCGATCCCGAGTCTTTTGCTGAAATTCGGATAATCTTTAAACGCGAATCCCTTGAGTTGGGCGGCGGAGTAGAAATGCTCCAAAAAGGACCGTATATCGTATTTAGTATTTCGTATATCGTCGAAAATTTCATTAAAGTGCTTGATATAAAACTGATCTGTTCTCTGTTGTTTGATCCAACTGAATAATTTTTCTTTTTCTTCACGAAATACGATATCCGAAATACGAGATGCGGTTTTTTCAAGTTCCTTAATCTTGAAAAAACGTAGAAGCTGGGGATACTCAAACTGATGAATCGCGTCGCGTAAATCCAGTTTGAGATATTTCGCGGCATATTGATCAAGGACGGCGGCATGGCTCATCATGTCTTGTTTCGAATCCTGATAAAGCAGCCACTCCTTCATCAATTGATGCAGCTCGGGGCGCAAATAATTGGACGAGAGGGTGGAGATGCTTGATTTGAGTTTGAGTAAAAATTGATCGATGGCCGGTTTGTTTTGATAGATCTCCCGGAATTGAAGAAGATTGGCCCGATAAAGTTCCCTGTCTTCTACACCCCACGTTTCGAGCTTCTGCCCACGGCTTTCGAGCATGGCCAATCCCGTGCCGCTCGCAAGGCCTTTTTCAACCAATTGCCCGGCCCCTTCGAGATTCGCATGCTCGTCCTTGAAGAAGGCCATTAAATCCGGCGATATTTTTCCGCTGAAACCACCCTCAACAAAAAGCGTGTCGACACCGTATCGGCCATGCAGGTGGCCAATGATTTTGGAAATGTTTTTTTGGGCATCAATCTGCGCGTGCGCATCCTGGAGATGAATAATCGTGGCTGGCCCGGCGATTCTTATTTTGTCAATACTCCCTGTGCCGGCCGGAAGCTCAAGATGGGTTAAATCATTTTGCAGGCGAATATGATCGGGAGGTTGAATGAAAGGAACCGATATATTTTGACCGTACGCATTGGTCGTGGTGAATGTAATGACGAGTACGACCGCTACTAACTTAAAGAATCCCCTCAGTTTTTTTGGCATTGCCTGTTTTGGTAATCGACCTTCCCTCTGGAATGAATTGTTTTAAGTATGCCACATAAAATCACAAAAGTCAATATAGTTTTTAATTCTATTTATAAAGTCGTAAGTTATTACCTTGTAACATTTTATACCAAAAACTCGTAATTATTTAGTTGGTTATATGTAATCGTGTCTTTGTCTTTCGGGCGAAAGCTGGAATCCAGCCATTCAAATAGATGCCGGATTGCGCCGGCATGACAGCTTATCTATTTGGACACACTAAAGGATTACAATAGCTCTAATTAGTTACATCTTAAAATAAACAAGTTCCCTACTTGTGATTGCGCATTACCGCTTTGAACCCGCTAATCATTCAACACGTTGCTTCGCTCCGATAGAAGTGGAAACTTTTGACCGGAATACGCATTCAAGTGGATGGGGATATAATCGGTTTTGACGAGAGTGCGGCTCGCCTGCTCGAAACACGCGCGGGGGCAAAAATTCATGCGGTTTTATCGCTTCATTTGCCTTATAATAACACCGATAATCAGATTAAATGCGGACAAGGGTGACTTCAATCAAGCAGACGAGGTCAAATCACATGAATGCGAAAAAATCCATTTTCTTTATGCTCATTTTAGTAACTGCGCTGACAGGCGTATCTTTCGCCGCCCGCGCTGAATCAATGATCCCGGCGGAAATGACTTTTCAGCGGAAATTCGTCCGCGGCGTCTGCAATACCGGCCTCGGCGGAATCGAGGTTTTCTACAATCTAGGCCATCAGGATGTGGGCTTCATTCCCGGCTGGCTGCCGGGGTTATTTAAAGGCATCGGACGAACTGTCACGCGGGAAGTCGTCGGGCTTTATGAGATTGTCACGAGCCCGTTCGTCTCCTCACCCGTCATGCATCCGGAATTTGTGTGGGAATTACCGGATAAACATGCGAGCTATTCCGCCGGCAAATCCCTGACTGAACTCTACCCTGCTTAGCCGTTTCCCATTATTCCCCTGTGTGGACATTCCAGGTGGAACGTCCATAAAAACCCAGCGGGCGGTTCTCGCTAAACAATGACCGGGCTTAGGGTTATACCAGAACCGTACCTCCCCGCCAAATCCCGGGACATCATACTGATTTCAAATTTTTTAATCCGCCCCGCTTTCATACTTAGCGGGAAGTATCGTGTCCTAGATTATGTATAAAGATGCCATCCAAAACAAAGGATCCCCT
>CAZFUU010000032.1:0-11073 GCA_964522565.1 uncultured bacterium
TGCGCGGTGAAAGCGCCCGGTTACGGCGACCGCAGAAAAGCGATGTTGGAAGATATCGCTGTGTTGACCGGCGGAAGGGCGATTACCGAAGACCTCGGGATCAAGCTTGAGAACATTACCTTGAAAGATCTCGGGCGCGCGAAACGCGTGACGGTGGACAAGGAAAACACAACCATCATCGAGGGCGCGGGCAAAACGGCGGATATTAACGGCCGTGTCAGCCAGATTAAAAAGCAAATCGAAGATAGCGATTCCGACTATGACCGGGAAAAACTCCAGGAACGGCTCGCGAAACTGGCGGGCGGAGTGGCCGTGATCAATGTCGGTGCGGCAACCGAAACGGAAATGAAAGAGAAAAAGGCGCGCGTCGAAGACGCTCTTCACGCGACTCGCGCGGCCGTGGAAGAGGGAATTGTCCCCGGCGGGGGAGTCGCTCTCCTGAGAGGGCGCGACGTCATCCAAGGCCTGAAACTGAGCGGCGATGAAAAAGTCGGCGCTGAAATCGTGTTTCGGTCTCTGGAAGAGCCGCTTCGCCAGCTGGCGCACAATGCCGGCATGGAAGGATCGGTCGTTGTCCAGAAGGTGTTGTCGGAAAAAGGCAACCGCGGATTTGACGCCGATTCCGGTGATTATGTGGATATGATTGAACAGGGGATTATCGATCCGAAGAAAGTGACTCGCGCGGCGATTGAAAATGCCGCCAGTATTGCCGGTCTGCTTTTGACGACCGAAGCGCTGGTGGCGGAAATGCCGGAGCCGGAAAAAGCAGCGCCCGCGGGTATGCCGGGCGGAATGCCTCCGGGCGGGATGTATTAAACATCCGGCAGGACCATTCGGAACGAGTCAAAAACTTTTTATCATTTGAAGGAGGATTCGTTATGAAAATCAGGCCATTGGGCGACAAGATTTTGGTGAAAGTGCTGGAAGCCGAAGAAAAGACCAAAGGCGGTATTATTCTTCCGGACACGGCGAAAGAAGAGAAGACCGAGGGAAAAGTGATTTCCGTCGGCCCGGGAAAAGTGCTGGAGTCCGGTAAGATCCAGGCGCTGGAAGTCAAGAAAGGCGACCGCGTTATTTTCGGGAAATACGCCGGGGACGAAATCGTCATCGACGGCGACAAGCACAAAATCCTTAAAGAGAGCGAAATTCTGGCGATCTGCGAAGACGCCTAAAGAGCGCTTCTCTCGAATCGTAAACACCCTCATCAGGCGGGCTCGTTAACCGGGCCCGCCTTTTTTATTATCTGCACTTGATTTTTTCTTGCGCATTGTGTATGCTTCAGCTTTCCAATAGTTCAAAGAGTTAACTATTTAATCATCGAACCAAAAAAGCCCTTCGCTTGAAGGGCGGGTGGAGATGTGAAAAATCAGGAACTGCTGGTCAGGTCTTTCCGTGAAATTCAGGCGAAATTTCCGCGTTATTATTCGGCGCTTCTGGCGCAAATGGACCTGACGCTTCCTCAGTTTACGTTGTTGGTTCAATTGAATCAGGCCGGCCAACTGTCAATGTCGGAAGTCGGGTCGAGGATTTATGTGTCAAAGCCGGCCGTCACAAGTTTGGTGGACCGGCTTGAAAAAAAACGTCTTCTTGCGCGATTACCCCATCCCACGGATCGCCGCGTCTATTTGCTGGAAATCCGGCCGAAGGGGAAAGCCGCCGTTCAGCAAATTCAATCTCAAGCCCTCAAATTGCTTTTGGACGCTTATGTGCGGTTTAATTCAGCTGAAAAAAAAATCGTCAGCGAGTTTTATTCTGTTATTTCTAAAAAACTGGACGAAGCTTTGTCGCGGATCAAGAGGTGAATGATGAAATCGATATCGATATTCAGTCATATCCGGTTTATTTTTGCGGTTGCGTGGGTGTTCGGCTTGTTGTTTGTGCCCGGTCTGGGAGAAGGGTATTCTGTTTCGTCGCAACCGGACACCGTGATGGACGCGATGCCTTCCAGAATCAATATCGTTCAAATGGGAGATGGAGATTCTAACCAGGATGTCGCGCGAAAATATACAATCGCCGATTGTTTCAAGCTGGCCCTGAAGCAAAGCGAAGCCGTCGCGATCAAAAAAGAGGAAATTGAAAAAGCGACCGCCTTGCTGCTGGAAGCGTCAAGTTACGGTTTGGGGGATGTGAATTTCATGATCACCAATTTTTGGCAGGACGCCCCCAGCGGAGACGCCGGCGGCGGGGCATTGGCAAGTTCTTTTGCCAAGCGGGAGACGCGCGAACGGAAATTTGTTTACAGACAGCCGGTGTTTCAGGGATTCAGGGCGTTGGGCGCCTTGATGGGCGCCGGCAGTTTAAAGAAACAAAGAAAAGAAGAATGGATTCGCGCCGAGCAATTACTGCTTCTCGACGTTGCGTCGGCTTTTTACAACGTCCTTCAAACCAAACGCGATATTGAAATTACTCAGCAGATCTTGACTTCTTATCAAAGCCGGATTCAGGAACTCGAAGAGCGCGAAAAAATCGGCCGCTCGCGGCTCAGCGAAGTAATGACCGTCCGGGCCGCCATGAAAATGGCGGAAGCGGATTTGACAGGATACCGCGGAGCGTTGTCGATAGAGGAATATGTCCTGGAATTCCTGACGGGGATTGTGATTCGCTTTGATCAACTGGTGGATACAACTGCGGAAAAAGACATGGCGCGAACGGTTGAGGAATATCTGGCGCTGATTGACAACCGGCCGGATGTGCGTGCCGCGCGTCAGGCCGTCAAAACCGCGCGGCAGGGAATCGTGGTGGCGCAAAGCGGATTTTGGCCGCAAATATCCCTTGAAGGCAACAATTACGTGCACCGCGAAGGGTTTCAAAAAGATTTTGACTGGGACGCGCTTTTTAAAATAGACATTCCGCTTTTTGAAGGATTTGAGAACGCCGGCAAGCTCAAGGGGGCGGTGAGTGAATGGAAGCAGGCAAAACTTCAATTGCAGCTGACGGAGCGTCAGGCGGTTCTGGAGATTAAAAAAGCGTTTGAAAGCTGGATGACAGCGCGGCGCCGTTACGCGTCGCTTCAGGAGGCGTCGGATACCTCGGAGAAAAACTATAACCTGGAAAAAGAAGAATACGCGCGGAATCTTGTGAGTAATCTGGATGTTTTGCAGGCCCTGAATTCGCTTTTGAGTTCACGGCGCCAAACGAACCAGGCGTTTTACCGGTCTAAGCTGGAAACCTGGCAATTGAGAGTGGCGGTCGGAGAAACCATTTAAAAGGAGTTTACGCTCAAAATGAATCTTTCGGAAGCGTCGATTAAAAACCCGGTATTTGCGTGGATGTTGATGTTCAGCTTGATGCTTTTTGGTTTCCTGAGCTTCAGGGGGATGGGCGTCAGCCAGATGCCGGACGTCGATTTTCCCATTCTTTCGGTTGACGTGACCTGGGAAGGCGCGGCCCCGGAAGTGATGGAAACGGATGTCGTGGATATTATTGAGGACGCGGTGATGGGAGTTGAAGGTCTGAAGGAAGTTTCTTCGACATCCCGTCAGGGGCATGCCGGCATTGTCCTCGAGTTTTATCTCGAACGCAATATTGACGTCGCCCTCCAGGAAGTGCAAAGTAAAATTTCCGAAGCGCAAAGGCGGCTTCCGAGGGACATCGATCCTCCGATTATCACAAAAGTTAATCCGCAGGACCACCCGATCATGTCTATCGGTGTTTACACGGAACGCCCGCTCGTCGAATTAATGGATTTTGTGGACCGGCGGATTGAAGACCAGTTTAAAACGATCCCCGGCGTGGGAGGGGTTTTTCTCGGCGGATTTGCCGACAGGAATTTGCGGGTATGGGTTGATATTGAAAAATTAAATGATTATGAATTGACGGTCCAGGACATCAACGACGCCATCAAAGCCCAACACGTTGAAATGCCGGCCGGCCGGATTGAGACAAAAGAAACGGAAGCCAACGTCCGCGCGATGGGCGAGGCGCGTTCGATACAGGAATTTGAAAAAATTGTGATTGAAAAGCGCAATAAAAAACCCAATTACCGGCCGATTCTGCTGAAAGAAGTGGCGGGAATCGAAGACGGTTTGGCTGATGTGCGCAAAATGGCGCGGATTATGGGGAAAAATGCCGTCGGCCTCGGAATCCGCAAACAGCCGGGCGCCAATGCCGTCGAAGTGGCGCAAAGGGCGAAAAAGCGCCTGGAACAAATCAAAAAACAGATGCCCGAGGATTATGAAATCGTGGTCAGTTTTGACAGCACCAAGTTTATCGAAGAGTCGATTAATGAGCTTGTGTTTACGTTGATGCTGTCGGCGCTTTTAACTTCGCTGGTCTGCTGGCTTTTTTTGGGTTCGTGGACAAGCACGTTCAGTATTCTGGTGTCGATTCCGACATCCATGCTCGGGACGTTCATGGCGATGAAATTCGCGGGGTTTACCCTGAATACGTTTACGCTGCTCGGTTTGTCGCTTGCCATCGGCATTGTTGTGGACGACGCGATTATGGTGCTGGAAAACATTGTCCGCCACCGCGAGAAAGGCGAAGCGCAGGTTGACGCCGCGCGGACGGGAGCGAAGGAAATTACTTTCGCGGCCATGTCGGCCGCGATCGCGCTGTCAGCCATTTTTCTTCCGGTTGTTTTCATGGAAGGGATTATCGGAAGATTTTTTCTCGAATTTGCCGTCACCATTGTAACGGCTGTGGCGATTTCACTGACGGTCGCCTTGAGTTTCGTGCCGATGCGAAGTTCCCGGCGCCTCGATTTGAGCGAACGGAAAACCAGGTTCGGAAAATCCTTTGAGCGTTTTTTCAAGTGGACGACCGACTTTTACGCAAACATGCTCGCCGTCTGTTTAAAACACAAAGGCAAAGTCATTATTGTTGCGGTTGCCTTCTTTTCGCTTTCGGTTTTGACCGTTTTTTTTCTCAAAAAAGAATTCGTTCCCGTTCAGGATCAGAGTATTTTTTTGGCAAAACTCCAGTTTCCCGTCGGCTCCTCGATTGAATATACCAGCGAACGCTTTAAAGAAGCCGAAACGCTTGTCGCGCAAGATCCGAACATTATCCGTTATTTTGCGCTGATAGGAGGTTTTGAAGGGGGAGAGGTTTATTCGGGGATGCTGTTCGTTACGATGAAACCGCCTCATGAAAGGCCAATCGACCCCGCGAAAGGCCGCCGGCTGACGCAACAGGAAGTCATGGATTATTTTCGGATAGAATTCAACAAAATGCCGGATGTTAAAGCGTTTCTTCAGGATTTTTCCGCCCGCGGCCTGACGGCCCAAAGAGGGTTTCCGATTGAATTTACGGTGCGCGGCCCGGACTGGGAAAATCTGGTTCTTCTGTCGGATCAAATTCGCGAACGCATGACCCAAAGCGGGTATTTTACGGATATTGATACGGATTACCTCTCAGGCATGCCCGAAATCCGCGTGTTCCCGGACAGGGACAAATGTTATGAGCACGGCGTGGATGTGGAAACGATCGCGGCCACGATCAATACCTTGATTGGCGGCGAACGAATCGCCAAATATACGGAAGGCGGCAGGAGGTATGATGTGCGGGTGAAACTTATTTCCGGCCAGCGCAGCCGGAAAGAAGATATCAATAACCTCATGGTGTGGAACAACCGGAGCGAGCTGGTTCGGCTGATGGATGTGATCCGGATCGAAGAAACGCCGAGTTTGGTTGCCATCACCCGGCGGGGAAGAGAACGCGCGATTGGCGTATTTTCAAACGTGAGCAGCGGCCAGTCGCAGGGCGCCGCGCTTGAAAAAGTGGAACAAATCGGACGCGATCTTTTGCCCCAAGGTTACCGGATTGTTTTATCCGGAACGAGCCAGGCGTTTCGCGAGTCGTTTCAGAGCTTAATCTTCGCGCTTATTTTGGGCGTGATTGTTTCTTACATGGTTCTGGCATCGCAATTTAATCACATCATTCATCCCTTTACGGTTTTACTCGCGCTTCCGTTCAGTATTTCCGGGGCGTTTATTGCTTTGCTGATTGCCAATCAGTCGCTTAATATTTTCAGCATGATCGGGCTTGCCCTTTTGATCGGGATCGTGAAGAAGAACTCAATTCTTCTGGTCGAATTTACCAATCAGATGCGCGCGCGGGGGTTAAGCCCGCTTGAGGCGCTCAAGACGGCCTGTCCGATCCGTTTCCGGCCTATTATGATGACCTCTGTCTCTACCATCGCGGCCGCCATTCCGCCCGCTCTCGCGCTCGGGCCGGGGTCTGAAACCAGGATTCCCATGGCGGTTACGGTGATCGGAGGCATGACGGTTTCAACTTTATTGACACTGTTTGTCGTTCCGTCCGCCTATCTTTTTCTGGTCCAGGCGGAAAATTGGTTCAATGACAGGAAAAAGACAAGACATGAATTTCAAACGCCGTCGACAGCGGAAAATTCGTGACCACGGTTGTATTGACTTTTTTTCAAGTTTTTGCTATGGTTTGTTAACTCAAGAAGCAGTTTTACCGGTTGTGGTTCTCGCCTGTGTCGGGGCAGGAATGAGAAGTTTGACGCTGACTGCCTTCTACCGGTTTAATAGAATTCTCTCTTAGCGATATACATATTAAGAGGACTGCTCGTCAGCAATAGGAAAACGATTACCTAATCATCAGCAGGATGTTGGATTTTCATGAAATTGATTAAAGGGTTCGTCGGGACGTTTTTGATTGCTTTGTTTTTTTATTCCCTCTTAACCGTCGGCGGATGGTCGCGTGCCGAAGTGACGGGAGGCGTTCTCGTCGCTTTGGTGGTTGCCGCGGTCGCCAGCGGGTTTCATTTTCGCGATACATTGGCCCGCCACAGCCCTTTTCGAATGCTTCTGCTGGTTGTTTATATTCTCATTCCCCTGTCCCTGGAACTCGTAAAAGCCAATCTCGAAGTAGCGTGGCGTGTTCTGACCGGGCGTATCCGGCCGGGAATTATTCGTTATCAGAGCGGATTGAAAAGCGACAGCGGGCTCATGATGCTGGCCAATAGCATTACGTTAACACCGGGGACGCTGTCTGTCGATGTTGATGAATCGAGCCGGGATATTTTTGTGCACGTTTTAAACATCCCCGAGGGAAAAGAAGCCCAGCCCGTTTGGTCGGGCAAAACACTTTTCGAGTGGTTTGATCTCTCGGCGTGGATTCGGAGAATTACACAATGATCGCGGAATGGAATTGGGCGGTGCTTGTCCTGGTGGCGCTTATTTTTGGAGCGATGGTCCGTTTTGTGATCGGGCCGTCGGCGCCTGACCGGGTCGTGGCGCTGGACGCCATCAATACGCTGGTTGTCGGAATTATGGTGCTTCTGGCGGCAGTTTACCGGCAAATTGTTTTTGTCGATGTGGCGATTGTTTACGCCTTGCTGTCTTTCGTCGGGACTTTGTTTATCGCGCGTTTCCTGCGGAAGGACTACCGATGAGCTGGTTTCAGGGTGTTTTATTAACGATGCTGGGGCTCGGCCTTTTTTTCAATATCGTCGGAATTCTCGGGCTGCTGCGGTTTCCGGATATTTATTCCCGCCTTCATGCCGAAACGAAAACCACGACGTTGGGAACCATTTTGACTTCTTTTTCGGTCGCGGGATATTCCCTCCATCAATATTTTTCCGGGCAAGACGCCGGCTCGCTTGGTTTCGTCGTCCGGATTGTTATCGTCCTGTTTTTACTGGCATTTACGAACGCAACGGGTTCTCATGCGATCGCGCAGTCCGCGTATTCCCGCGGGCAGAAGCCGGCCGGCGCGGTTGTTGACGCGTTGGCTGAAAGGCAAAATCAATCACCGGGGGACGGAGTATGATTGCCGTTGCGATTCACGGTCTTGTGCTGGCGGGATTGGCGGTGTCCGCTTTTCTGGTTTTCGCCCTCAAGGATTTACTGCATGCGGCGATTGCGTTTGCGATGTTCAGTTTTCTTTTGGCGGCCGAATTTTATATTCTTCAGGCACCCGACGTCGCGATTGCCGAAGCCGGCATCGGCGCGGGTTTAACGACGGCGATTTTGGTGATGGCAATCAGGAGTACCCGCCGCAAGGAGATCGGTTGATGCGCTGGCTGGCTTCTGTCGCGATTCTTCTGGTGTTGACCGGCATGTTTTGGATGGCGGCGCGCAATCCGCTTTTGCCTTACGGGCAGCGGGCGCACACGGAAACGGATGATTATTATTTGAGGAACGGCCAGGCCGAAACCGGCGCCAACAACATTGTCACGGCCGTCGTGTTTGATTACCGCGGTTTTGACACACTCGGCGAGGCGACGGTTCTATTTATCGCCGTTTTGGGGGTTTCTCTTATTTTCAGAAGGTTGAGTGAAAAAGAAGAAGAGGACACGGTATGACGATTATTGTCCGGAGCGCGGCCGATTTTTTATATCCGTTTATCTTGACGTTCGGTTTTTATGTCGTTTTGCACGGGCACTTGTCTCCGGGCGGCGGTTTCCAGGGCGGGGCCGTGATTGCCACCGGCGTGGCGCTGATGCTGGTTTCAAATCATTTCGCCGTGATTTCCAAAAGTTTCAAGCGCGGCATCTTTAATTTTTGCGAACTGACCGGCTTGATTTTATTCGTTTTGCTCGGTTTCAGCGCCCTTTCGGGCGGGCACGGATTTTTATATAACTGGCTGGCGTCTTTAGGCGGGTTTTTCGGTCAAGCCGTTTCTTACGGCCCCAATCCCGGAGACCTCAACACGGCGGGGCTGATTCCTTTGTTAAACATTGCGGTCGGGCTGGAAGTCCTGGGCGCGTTGTCGATGATTATTTATTATATGCAAAAATTTATTTCGCAGGACGAGAAAGTAGTGAAAACATGATGTTCAATCTTCCTTTCGTGGCTGTTGCAGTGATCGCGGTGATCGGTATCGCCGCGGTGGTCATGCAGAAAAACATTATCAAAATGATTCTGGGCGTGGGATTGCTGGAGGGCGCGGTCAATCTGTTTCTGGTCGCCGTTGGCTACCGGATGGGCGGGGCAGCTCCTATTTTTACCGAAGCAAAAACCACCGAAATGGTTTTGCCGACGGTACAGGCCATGACGCTGACTTCGATTGTGATCGGCGTCGCGACGATGGCGTTGTTGCTGGCTTTTGCCATTCTGCTTTACCGCCGGTATGGGACTTTGGACGCAACGAAATTTAACCGGTTGCAGGGATAAAATGTTGTCTGGAATTCAACGTCAGTTGCCGGCTTTGGTCATCGCGATTCCGTTGTTGACGGCGTTTGCGACGATGTTCGCGGATCGCGCGGGAAAAATTGTCCGGGATATCTGGGTGGTCGCGGGATTTCTTCTGACGACCTGTGCCGCGCTGGCGCTTGCCTGGCAGGTATTCAGTTCGGGGACGATTCAGTACGTGTTTGGCGCGCAGCATCCAAATGTCACGGTGACGCCCGAATCGGGAGGGATTCCGTTTCGAATTATTTTCTCGGTGGACGGGCTCAGCGCTTTTATGCTGGTGATTGCCGCCATCGTCAGCTTGCTGGTCGCGTTGTATTCCTTGGCCAGTGATCGCAAACACGCTTACCACGCCAGTTATTTTTCCTTGTTGCTGCTGCTGTCGGCCGGCGTGATGGGAATGGTGGCGACGGGGGATTTGTTTAACCTTTTTGTTTTTCTGGAAATCGCGTCTTTGTCCGGCGCCGCGCTGGTGGCTTACCGGATAGATAAAGGGCTGGCCGTAGAGGCGGCTTTGAAATATGCGATGATTAGCACGGTCGGCGGACTTTTTTTTCTGTTCGGAATCGGCATTCTTTACGGTCAATACGGCAGTTTGAATATTGCGTTAATTGCTTCGCGGATTGCCTACAGCCCCCTGGACATGACGGCCATGGTTTTGATGGCGGTTCCCATGGCGATGAAATGCGGAGCCGTTCCGATGCATTTCTGGACGCCTGACGCGTATTCGAAAGCGCCCGCTTCCGTGACCGCATTCCTGGTTGTCTCAAGTCAAGCGAGTTTGTATGTTTTTTTCCGTATTCTGTTTACTTTGTTTCATTTTCATCGTAATCCGGCCGCCATGGGCTGGGTGGTTATTGTGCTCGGGGTCCTTTCGATGTTTATCGGTGTGACCATGGCACTGCCGCAAAAGGACGTCAAACGGCTGATGGCCTATCACGCGGTCTCGCAGACGGGCTACATGCTTTTGGGCGTCGGCGTGGGTCTGGCCGTTTTGGGAAATTCGAGCGCTTTGGCGGATTACGGGCGAACCGCGATGATGGGCGGGGTGTTTCACATCATCAATCACGCTCTTTACAAAGGGTTGCTTTTTTTGACGGCGGGCGCGGTCATTTACAGCTGCGGCCGGCGGAACCTGAACGAACTGGGCGGCCTCGGGCATGTGATGCCCGCGACGATGGTGTTTTTTCTCATCGGCGCGTTCGCGATTGCGGGGATGCCTCCGCTGAACGGTTTCGCTTCCAAGTTTTTGATTTATGAATCGGTTTTCCGGTTTCATCCGCTTCTGGCGATTATCGCGATTGTGGTCAGCATGTTAACGCTGGCTTCTTTTATGAAAGTGTTTCATTCCATGTTTATGGGGCCGCGTCAGCCGGGTTTTGTTCAGGCGCGGGAGGTCCCGGGATGGATGTTGCTGTCGATGGGGGTGCTGGCCGTGCTGGTTGTTGCCGGAGGGCTGTTCCCGAACTGGGTGATTCAGAAGTTGGTTGAGCCGGCGGTGGATGCCATGCTTCAACCCGGTCATTATGTGCAGGCGGTTTTGGGAGGATCGGTTTTATGACGTGGATGGAAAATTTTACGAGCGGATACGGTAGGTGGCAGCCGCTGATTTGGCTGGCGGCGATGGTTTTGGTGTGGCTCATTGCCGTTGTCATTCGAAGTTTTGGCGTTAAGGCGTATAAACCGGAGACGAAACAAACCGAACCGTTCTTATCCGGCGATGCGGTGGAGTTAAGCGAACTTCATATCAAGGCGAGCAATCTTTATTGGGGATTTGTTGAAAGCATGCGGGGTTATTACCGCTTTCTGACGCGTATTCACACGGGACAGCCGGGCGATTATCTTCTTTGGTTTTTTGGCGTGACGGCGGCGGTTTTTCTCGTGGGAGTTCTGTCATGAAGACGACAGGCGTATTCAACCGGTCCCTGTGGGTTTTTCATGTGAATTCCGGTTCGTGCAACGGATGCGAGAT
>CAZFUU010000033.1:0-11058 GCA_964522565.1 uncultured bacterium
TCCCGCAATATGCGGTGACGCGGGAATGACAGAAAAGAGGATAACTCTTTACAGATAATTACTTCAAAACGCTAAATAGCCATGAACTAATATGCGCCGCTTCGATTATGTTTCTACAGGAACCCGTTCTAATGGATGGCGGGCTGGGTGAGCAGGATGACTTTCGCTTCGATGGAGTCAACATTCATCAGTTTATGCGGAATCCCGCCGTCAAAGTAAACCGATTCGTTGGCCTGGATCCTGTGGGTTTTGTTTCCGTATGTCAGTTCGATGGTACCTGATTCCACATACAGGCACACCGTGGACGCTTGCTCAAATTTCCACTTCTTCAGTTCCTTCAGCGGCTTGATAATCATAATTCCCATAAAAAAATCGCGCGTGCCCGTGCCCGGCGGCGTCAACGACTGGATTGAAAAGCCGTGCTGGCTGTAGTCAATGTATCCGCGCTGGCCGAATCCTGTGATGTAAATATTCCGCGGGTCTTCCGCGGCGGCGCGGCCGGCAAGTTCGGAAAAGGTGATGCCGAAGGCGTCGGAAATTTTCGCCAATTTGTCGGACGAAGGGTCTTTGATTCGCTGCGCGATGATATTGAACAGGTGTTTCGCGTTAATGCCTGTTTTCTTTGCCAGCCATTGGACGGAGGTTTCTTTCCCTTGCCTGTTTTTTTCTTCGAGCAGTGTTTTGATGGCAAGGCCCCAGCGCGGGATTTTGGCTTTAGGCAGGCCTTTGTATTGATCCGCAAGATCACTAGCGATGTTGTCGTACATGACTTTTGAAAAGTCCTTTCCGGTTAGTTATTTTAACAAACTATATTGCGCTTTTAAATCTGATATAAGAATAGCACATCTTATAAGGTTTGTCAAAATAACCATAAGTATACATATAAAAACAGAACCTCCAAAACTTGACCCGCGCGGAAGTATCGGGCATATAGGGTAATAGAGGTGATATTTGATGAATTCCATGAAAATAGCGGAGGCAAGGCAGGAAAATCTGGAGGCCTTATTCAAGGCATACTTTAATAACAAAATGACGGTGTTTCTCATGATGATTGAAAATCCGGCTCTGGTGAAAAATCCATCGGTTATTGAAAAACAGAAGATTTTTTTGACGGACATTTACAGGCATTTTTTAAGCGGCGCCTTTTGCCGGCGTTATGGCAGGGCTTTCAGGTGGCTGCTTGTATTTTTGGAGATTTACCCTCATTGGACACAAAACAGGCGGCGGGCGGCGGTCCGGATGGCCGGCCGGATTTATGAATCGCTTGGAATACAGTTCAGGTATCTGGAATTCGCATCGCCCGGCGGCCCGGTGCCGAAGAGCGGAGAAGGAGCAGGTCTAAACAAATGAAAATTCCCGTTCAGGAAAATGATGCACTTCTTCCGAATGGCGGCGGCATGCTCATCCTGGAGCGTGTG
Source organism: uncultured bacterium (assembly GCA_964522565.1). Classification (GTDB taxonomy): domain Bacteria; phylum Omnitrophota; class Omnitrophia; order Omnitrophales; family Danuiimicrobiaceae; genus CAZFUU01. Next base: position 1,419 of record CAZFUU010000033.1, read on the forward strand.
ATTGAACAAATGAAATTTTTCCTTGCCGCCCGGGAACGTGATGTTGACGAGATTCTGGTGCATGAAATCAAATCCGCCTTGTATGCCGCGATTGAGCGGACGGGCATTGAATTGAACCGGCTGCAAACGATTCAGCGGTTATTGCGCGAACTTTTCGGGATTGTGTCGATCGCCAAGGATCTTCGGGAATATGAGCGCCAGGCCGGCCTTCAGATGCTGGCCGATTTATGCGCCAACTGCCGGGCGAATGCCGGAGGCGACGCAAAAAAACGGTTCCCCGCGGCGAATCCTCCGCCCGCCGGTAAACCGGGTTATTCAGGGTGATCCCTCCCAGTGGGAGGCGGCGGCCCCGTTTGGGGCGCGTTTTTGTCTATCCACAATAGATTAATCTATTCACACCAGATTTTTGGCGATTATTTCGTTTCCGCTGTTGCTTCGGAGCGTATTTTTGTGGTATTAATTCTCTGTCCCTTGTCGAGGGAATGCGATTTTAAAATGGCGGAGGAATATCTATGAATATAAAACGAAACAGAATTGCCGGATTGTTATTTTTAGCGTTTTTGCCTTTGTTGGTGAGTGGTTGCGAAACGATTAAAATGCCTATCGACCCTGTCGGAGCCCAATTTCAATTACTTCCGGATGCGCCCCTTGTGGGTGTGAATGTGGTTGATACAAGGCCGAAGGAAAAAATCGGTTTTATCGGCGGCTGCCAGATTAAAGCTAAAAAATCAGAACTTGCGGCGGCGGGGCAAAAATATCTTTCGAAAACATTATTTCAGTCCGGCATCAATCCGGTTCAGATTTCCGGCGAAAATTTTACAAACGAGCGTTCCATTGAAGAAATCATGCGCCAGCTTAACGCGGCAGGGCTTATTCGTATTGAAATCACGGAGGCCCGCGTCAGTTCAATTGACCTTATCCTGGATCCTCCACAATATGAGCTGACCGGCCGTATCGTTGTTTATGGGCAAGGCGGAAAAGTTGCCATGCAGGATTATATTTTTGGCCGAGAAACCAGCCAGTCTTTAACGGCAGGGGGAAAAGGCAAGGCGTTGATGAGGACCTTAGATAATGCCATTTTTTCACTTCAGGGGAACAAAAGATTTCAGGACGCCCTTCAATCATTTAAACGGAAGCCGGAATTAACGGTGAAACTTTCACAACTCTCACCTCCGCAATCGGAATCAACCGATCCTGATATCGACGGCCCAGGCGAACCGACGGCCGGGAAGGAGCTTGTCCGATGAAATTTTATCAACGAACTTACGCCAGAAAAGTAATTGCGCCATTTGTGTTGTGTGCTTTTTTCATGTCGTCGTGTTCAACTTTCCGGCCGTCGACCCAGGTTTTGACGATTACAACCAGCCAGCCGGATGCGGAAATTTATGTCAACGGTTCGCTTGCCGGGAAAGGCAGGGTTCAGGTGGTTGTGGAACGGAACCGATCGGTTCAGATTCTGGCAAAGAAAGACGGATTTGTTCCTGTCAGCCGGACAGTTGGCAGGGAGATTAATACCACCGGAATTTTGGACACATTTGGCGGTATGCTGATTTTATTGCCTCTGATCGGGTTGCTATCGCCCGGGGCATACAGTTTGCAGGCTGATCGCGTTGATTTTGTGATGATCAAGGCGTAAAGCGCCGCATAAAATTATTTCAACTTTCGGCGTATGAAATTGTCAAACAGGGGGATAACGTGAACATCAGAAAATATCATTCGACGGCTGCGACAATTTTGATTCTGGGGTTATTATTTACCCATTCCGGCTGCGCGACGATGAGCGGGGACGAGCTCGCCGAAAAGGGCTATCGCGGGGACGCCCAAATCAAGACGGGAATCAGGTTTATTCCGCTGGACTGGCTCGGGAATCTGACGGGCGTTGTGAATAAAATTATTATTTTCAATTGGCGGGTGAATCGCCACCGGATTACAGAAGACACCAGGGAAGCTGTGCGGGCATATTTAAATGCCCATCCGGAACTGGGTGATATCAATGTCCAGCTCAACCGCTGGGCGCCGGTTGATGCGATGAAACGCCTTTTCACGAATCAGCGCGTCGGCTGGCCGTACCGGTTTACAATTGGGTTTTTTTCGACCCTGATTTATGATGTTGTCTGGCCGCAGCGTTTGATGGGCGCGGACCGTTACAATCCATTCACGCACGAAGTTTATCTCTATTCCGATTTGCCGTCGATCGCGCTTCATGAGCTTGGCCATGCGAAAGATTTTGCCTGGCGGCGTCATAAGGGCAGTTACGCGATGTCGCGGCTTGTTCCGTTTGTCGATCTTTATCAGGAATATAAGGCGACCGGTGAGGCGATTTCGTTTGCACAGAAAACGGGACACCTCGAACAGGAGCTGGAATGTTATAAGGTGCTTTATCCGGCTTACGGAACATATGTGGGCGGTTATTTTTTTGGATTTGGTTCGGTGGCGGGCGCGCTGTTTGGGCATATCATCGGGCGCGCCGAGGCGCACCATGTTTCACAATCACGAAGAAGGTCGGAGATTTTAAAAACAACGATGTATGATGAAAAACCGGCAGTTACGGAAATTCGCGCGGATCAATTTGAGGCCGGAATTCCGGAAGCGCGTAGTGTTGAACAGAAGCCGGATGTATTGAGTCAGGATTCCGGGGCAATCAGTCCCCGCCGGGAATCCGTTGAGCCGGCTGAAGATGATGGTATCGCGAGAACAGAATCCGCTTTTGAGAAAACGCGCGCCGGATTTCGCAAGCCGTCCCATAAATTCCGTTCGGTTAAAATTACGCCGATAGCTTTACCCGCAAAAACGGCTGTATGATTTTATGGTTTGGTTTCTCAGTTGTCTTGTTCGAGGATTTTTGTGAGCAGGGAACGTGAAAACAGATGATCGGTTGGACGTTGCCTGTCACATTTGGTCAGAGCGCATGAGCGTCCGCTCAGACATGGAGGATTTCTTCTTTCCCCAAGGCGGTTTTCCGGATGATTTTTCCGCGGCTGTTGATGTATGCCGTATAGCCGTTTGAGGATATCCGTAAAGTCGGCATGCCCGACTCAATGGCCCGGAGTTGGGTTTGCAGCAAATGGTATTGAGGGAGGATCGTTTTCTGAAAGTGGCCGGGATTGGAAATTGAAATTAAAAGTGCGGCGCCCTGCCGTTTGGCTTTCTTCGCGATCCGCGGATTCGTGTCCTCATAGCAAATCATAATTCCCAGCCGGCCGAGCGGTGTGTCCAGAACCTCGTAATGTGAGGCGGTTTGTTCGGGTAAGTTTCTCAAAGGCGGTTTTTGGGCCGCCCGGTAAACGGCTTCGGTTTTTCCCGAGGGCGAATAAAGCGCCGCGGCGCTAAAAAATTTTCCGCCGGCGGTGTCCTGTTCATCCGCCGCGACATGGCTTGCCACGAGGATGTAACTTCCGGTAACGCGGGCGAGGCGGGTGAAAAAACCGGGCGTTCTCAGGATGTCTTCCGGAAACGTATAAAGCGGGAAAATGATCAGGTCGGGCTTTTTAGATGACGCGTGAATGGCAAGCCGTTCGTAGGCGTTTCTTATTATTTCCGGATGATCCAGCCGCCAGGCGCCTGAAATCGGGAGGTTGTGCTGGATGAGGGCGATGTTTAGCCCGATGGGTTTCTCTTTATCGTTCATTCTCGCCGTTCCCCGCGCGAAAATCAGCATCAGAAGGATCAGCAAACTACCCGCCCAGATTTGCGCCGTATTTTGGGATGGCCCGGTTTTTCGGGCGGAGGAGCCATTCGCATGGGAGGGGCGCGGCCCGTGAAAATGAACCAAGCTCATGTCAAGTCCCGTGATGATGCCCGCTAAAACCGGGAGGCCTCCGAAAGATGCGGTTTGCAAAAAGGGAAGCGGGCCGTAGAACCAGTGTTCAAGACCGGCCGCCGAGACCGGAGTCAGTTCGAAGAGTTTGAGAAAAATGATGGTGTACATGACGGTCAACATGATTCGCAATGATATGTTTGAGGTGCGTTGGACGGCGAATTTGATCGGCACAAGAAACATGGCCAGTGTCGGCGAGAGAATCAGGCACGCGAGGAAATATGTCTGGATGCTGTACATGGCCAGCCAGTTCATTGCAATCGCGCAGGTGATCGCCCCTGTGAGGCCGGCGCACAGGATGGTTTGCCTGAGCGTGGTTCGGCCGTCGGCGATGAAGCGGAAAAGCGGAAGAAAAGAAATCCATTTCAGGATAAACAGCGGCGGGAAAAATAATCCCGTCAGGTAAAGCGTGGCAGGCAAAACGCTGAAAAAGGTTATTCTAAAGAGTTTTTTCATGTGTTAATCCGCCCAATCGAATTATTCGCAGCGCCCGGGTTTTTTCGTTATCACGTTAACATGTTTTCGGCTTCCTGGCTATCACCGGACGGCCTTTTTTTGCCAAAAATCTATTCACACCAGATTTCTATATTCACAATAGATTTTTGCGCATTTTTTTGCGTCCGATCGTTGACGAACGGCGGCGGAGGGATAGGATGACGTCTGCCGGCCGCATTGGATTGCCGCCGGGGGAGGAGGAGTGAAATCAATGAAAAGACGGATTAGGCGGGACATATTAGGGGTGGCCGGATATTGGGGGCGGGCCGGCTTGCTGGCGGTTTTGTGCTTGTGTTTTGCGAAGGCGGGATATGGCGGTGTTTCGGGGGAGGCGGCCATTGCTGACGGCGGTCATCAACTGGATGTCACGCAAATGAAATCCGCGCCGCATCGCGGGTCTTACGTTGAACGCGGTGTTTTCGCTCCGATTGAACAGATGACGTTGTATGAAACGAAAATCGGCACCGGTTCGTACGAAAAAGTGGACGGCAAGGGGACTCGTTTTTACCGGCGGGCGAAGCAAACTGGGTCATGGGGGCATGTTTGGCATTTGAAACCGGTTGATTTGAGGGAGAGAACGGTGAGGGTTTATTATTCGGGGATTCCGCCGGCGAAAATTGTTTTTCAGTTATACCGGTCGCGGACCAGCCGCAAGCTTGAGAAGGAATTTGAATGCGAGGCCGGGTCGGCGTCGAAAATGATTGAGTTTGAGGTGCCGGACGAATATCCGTTCCGGGACGTTTCGAATTTCGTCATGCGGATGGAAGGCGTGGAGAGCCGCCATTTATCCGCGGATTTTTATATCGAACGAATCGAGGTTGGGGTCGGGCCTGACGGTACAGGGTTGGGGGCGTTCACCCCTGTACCGCTGATCCCGACCCCGGAAGCATAATGCCGAGAAAACCGCGTCAATTATTTGCGGGCGAACATTATCATTTTATTTGCAGGGGCAATAATAAGGAATGTTTGTTCCATGAGGACAGGGATTACCGGTATTTTCTTGCCGGGGTGTCGCGTTATCAGGAAAAATTTTCGATTTTGATTCACCACTACTGCTTGATGCCGAATCACGGGCATTTCCTGTTGAAAGCTGTAAACGACGGCTTGGATCTGGTGAAGTTTATGCACGGCCTGCTGACCTGTTATGCGAAATTTTTCCAGGTCAAATATCAGAAAACAGGGCATATTTTTAACAACCGGTATAAGGATTTTCACGTGAATAGCGAAAGCTATCTCCTGGAGTGCGGGCGATATATCGAGCGGAATCCTGTGAGGGCGGGAATCGTGACGGATGAAGCGGATTATTTGTGGTCGAGCCATGCGTTTTATGCTTTCGGGGTTAAAAATTATATTACGTTGACGCCGCACCCGTGTTTTTTGGCTCTGGGAGATACGGATTTGGAGAGAAGGCAGATTTATCGCTCGTTTGTGAAGGGGATACGTCCCTATGATTTTATTGTGGATGAGTATTTTTCACGGCCGGGGCGCTGACCCCTGTTGGGGTCGGGCCTGAAGGTGCAGGGGTGGGGCAGCCCTGTACCGCTGAGCCCGACCCCGAATGCACCGAATGAAACATCCCTTGAAATTGATTCCGGAACTTCTTATTATGAGCCAATTATTTACGTGGGGTCGGGCCTGAAGGTGCAGGGGTCGTGCAACCCTGTACCGCCGAGCCCGACCCCGATTACATCGGGAGAGACAGATGAACATAGCCGTGATTTATGATACCTATGACGGACATACGGAAAAGATGGCCAATGCGGTTGCTGAAGGCGCCAAATCGCTTTCCGGGATAAACGTGCGTTGCAAGCATGTTCAGGACGCGGGCGAAGAGGATGTGCTTTGGGCGGACGGAATCGCGCTCGGAAGCCCGACACACATGGGCGCGATGGGCTGGCAGATGAAAAAATTCATCGACACGGTGTTTTCGAAAACATGGATGGAGAACACACTGATCGGAAAAGCCGCGGCGGTTTTTCATACGGGTGGATCCGGCGCTGTTGGCGGCGCGGAGTTGGTGATGCTCGGGATGCTGTCAAACCTGGCTGAAAATGGGATGATTCTGGTGACACATCCGAAAACCGCGCCGGGTTTCAAACCGGACGGGATGCACTGGGGGCCGACCTGTACGACGGGCCTAGGTGATGCGGGGCCGGAAGAAAGCCATTTGGAAGCCGCGCGCGCCCATGGCAAGCGGCTGGCGGAAGTGACGAAGAAATTACGCGCATAAAAATCGAAGCTTGATTTGCGTTTTCTTAAGCCATGAAAATACCTGGGCATGCTGCGCCGCAGAATTTGCAGTGACTCCCGTCTTTCAAATTAAATTTCACTATCTGAAAACCCGCCCGCCCGATTAATTTTTCTCCGCATTTGTGGCAGTAAGTGCATGAGCTTTCCTCATCTCTGATATTTCCCGTATAAACGTAACGCAGTCCGTTTTTCATGGCGATTTCCCGCGCCCGCGTCAATGTGGAAGGAGGCGTCGGTTCAATCGTTTTCATTTTCCACGTTGGATGAAATGCCGAAAGGTGCAGTGGAATATCCGGCCCGAGTTCTTTGGCGATCCATTCGGTCATTTGTCCGATTTCAGCGGCGGAATCATTTAATCCGGGGATCAGGAGTGTTGTAATTTCAAGCCAGATGTTTGTCTCATGTTTCAGAAATTTCAGCGTATCCAAAACCGGCTCGAGATGCCCGGCGCAGTATTTTTGATAAAACGCGTCCGTAAATCCCTTTAAATCGACATTCGCCGCATCCATGAATTCATAAAATTCTGCGCGCGGCGCGGGATTGACATAACCGGACGTGACCGCGACGGATTTGATTCCGAATGAACGGCATGCTTTTGCGGTATCAATCGCGTATTCGTGGAAAACGATTGGATCGTTATAGGTGTAAGCGACACTCGGGCAGTTGTGGCGCTTGGCCGTTTCGGCAATGACCTGGGGCGGCATTTCTTCGCCGTGCGCTTCGATGTCGCGGGCCTTGCTGATGTGCCAGTTTTGGCAGTGCCCGCACATGAGATTGCATCCGATAGTTCCGAACGACAGGATTTTAGAGCCGGGCAGGAAATGGTGTAGCGGTTTTTTTTCGACAGGGTCAATCGCGATGCCGCTGGAAAATCCATAGGTCGTCAGGACGATTTGCCCGTTTTGGCATATCCGGACGAAACAAATCCCCCGCTGTCCTTCGCGAAGCTTGCATGCCTGCGGGCAGATGTCGCATTGAATCCGCCCATCGGTGAGTTGGTGCCAGTGTTTGGTCGGCGCAATATGATTCATGCGGTTATTATGGCTCAGGAGGATTGGTTTGACCACCAGATTTCCTGGCGTTCCGGTTGGGGTCGGGCCTGAAGGTGCAGGGGTGGTGCAACCCTGTACCGTTGAGCCCGACCCCGGATTATACAGTTATGACTTGAATTTCGGGAAAACTGGAATAAGATATTGAAAAGCAAGGTTTTTGGATCGGGACGTCGTGCTTCGTTCGGCGTTATCTCCAGAAAAAATCTTTGGAATTCATTTCAACTTTTAAGTGAAGGCTCTGGGGTCAGAGCCCGGGCTCTGACCCCAGGTTAAACGTATGAAGCAATACCTCGACTTGCTCCGACATATTCTTGAGACGGGCAAGGAAAAAAATGACCGGACAGGAACGGGCACGATCAGCACGTTCGGACATCAAATGCGCTTTGACCTCCAGGCCGGTTTCCCTCTCGTCACCACAAAAAAAGTCCATCTGAAATCGATTATTTACGAGCTGCTCTGGTTTCTGCGCGGAGACACGAACGTGCGGTATTTGCGCGATCACGGTGTGACGATTTGGGACGAATGGGCGGACGCGGACGGCAATTTAGGGCCGGTTTACGGCAAACAATGGCGGGCGTGGGAGACGCGGGACGGGCGGGTGGTGGATCAGATTTCGACACTCATCGAACAAATCAAAAAAAATCCCGACAGCCGGCGGCTGATTTTAAACGCGTGGAACGTGGGCGATCTGGACAAAATGGCGCTTCCGCCGTGCCATCTGCTTTTCCAGTTTTATGTTTCGGAAGGAAAATTGAGCTGTCAGATGTATCAGCGGAGCGCGGATGTGTTTCTCGGCGTCCCGTTTAACATTGCCGAATACGCGCTTCTGACGATGATGATCGCGCAGGTGACGGGCCTTCAGCCGGGCGAATTTGTCCATACGTTTGGCGACGTTCATATTTACCTCAATCATTTGGAGCAGGTGAAGCTTCAGTTGTCGCGCGATCCGCGGGCGCTTCCGGCGATGAAACTTTCTCCGGCGGTGAAAAATATTTTTGATTTTAAATTTGAAGATTTTACGCTTGAGGGCTATGACCCGCACCCGGCAATCAAGGCGCCGGTAGCGGTATAACGTTCGCTCTGAGAAGATGCCGCCCACTCAGACAGTGCCCCCTACGGGGCAAACTCGTGGATCGGCATCTTCTTAGAGCTCGCTTGAGTTGTTGTGTGGTTTGGTAATTCCTTGAGGCGGGTTTTCCGCCATAAGACACGGGCGGATCCGTCCAGCACTTTGGCGGAGGCGATAGCCACTATTTGGGCGGCAGAGAATTACCAAACCACAAAAGGAGATTTTTTTATGTTATATCAAATTTTGGCGATGGCGAAGAACAGGGTGATCGGGAAAAACAACAAACTGCCGTGGCATTTTTCGTCCGATTTCAAACATTTCAAGGAAACCACAATCGGCCAGACGGTCCTGATGGGCTGGAACACGTGGCTGTCGCTTCCGTCGCGCCCTCTGCCGAACCGCGAGAATTTCATTTTGAACTGGACGACGGAAGGCCTGAAAGACGAACCGCACGTCCGGTTTTTTGACAATCTGGAAAAAGCGCTCGCCGAAGTCCGGACAAAACACTGTTTCATTATCGGCGGCGCAAGCTTATACGCGCAAACCCTGGCCCGCGTGGACGGAATTTATCTCACCGTGATTGACAAGGATTACGACGGCGACGCGTATTATCCGGAAATTCCTCCCATGTTTGAGGCAAAAACCCGCCGCGTGATTCAGGAAAACCCCAAACTCGAAGTCATTTTCTACGAGCGAGGGAAGTAACATCTTGTTGTATATCTTCACTGAAGCACGTCTGCCCCATCTGTAGGTCACATTTAAACGTGACCTTTATAGAAGAAGAAAAACACGTGGTTGAGTGAAGGTTTACATCGCGTTTTGCGGTAAGTTAGGTGTTTTCTTTGATTAACAACTTCTTATGGGCATGATATATTAATCACGATTAAGGGGAGATTCGGGCGGGCGACAAAAAGGACAAGAAAGAAAACAAGAATTATATTTGACACAGAGAACATG
>CAZFUU010000034.1:0-9563 GCA_964522565.1 uncultured bacterium
ATATTCCGCAATACGTGCGGGTTTTCAGGATCAAATTGTTGAGCCACTTCAACGGCTTCGTCGGCCACTTGAAACCGCCTGTGATGAAGCCATACATGCGCCGCGTGATTGACCGCCATCGACAAATCTTGGCGCTCTTTCGCTTCCGGTTCCGGGCCTGCCGAAGAAAGCTTTTTTGCCGCCTGCACAAATTGATACAGGGCGATTTCAATTTGAAGCGACTGGCCTCCGGCGTTTGTTTCGGCCGCGTCCCGCAAGCGCAAAATCGTAACGCGCGCGAGAATTTCCAGCATGGCGACAAATCGATTGTCCCGCTCAATCGCATTCAAACTTTCGGTAAAATAACGAAGCGCTTTCAAATAATCCGGTATGCTTTCATTCTGTTTTCCGGCAAGCCATAAATCGGTTGCCGTCCGGTCAAACAAACGCCCCAGGTTATACGCGGTAAACGCGTCCGGTTTGCCGCCGATGTTTTCCTGGAAAAACATCAGCAAATCAAGGGCTTCTTGGGTCAGATCCAGATACCGCATGGCCCCTGCCATCTGGTTGACCGCGATAATGATTTTCCGGGTGGCCTGATCCTGAAAATAGTCGCGGGGCCATACGCGCATGTAATTCATCGTTATTTCATAGAACTTCCGGAGAAACGGCTTATGCCTTTCGGTCCCTTTGTGATGATAATAATGGCTCGCGGCGCCGGTAAACGCTCCCCGGAAATCATACAAATCGCCATCGCCATAGGCCGGATCTCCCACCCGGTTTTTTGCGCGGACAAAGAAAAGCTCGAAAATCAGCAGGGCTTCGGCGTCCTGCCCCTGATTCAATAATTCTACAAACCGGTTCCGGTCAAACCGGACTTCCTGCAGGCGCGCGGCTTGTTGAGAAGCTGAAAGATGGCCTGAACGATCCACTGGCCCATCATCTGAGCGCGATTCGGAGCGGGCATCAACAGCCGGGGTCAGACCCCCTGGGTGCTTTGGGGTCTGACCCCTTGCTGAGCGCAATTCGGAGCGGGGGGCATCTTCGCCAACGATTAAGTCCTTGCCTTGCTGAAATGTTTCTTCATCAGTCGTTTCGGCGGGTTTCATGCGGGCTTCGACGGTTTGAATCAATTTTGAGATTAATTCTTTGTCTCCTGCCTTTTGCAACAAGTCCCGTGCTGCATATAAAATCTGAATTACCGAACCGGCCTTTTGCCGTGCCAGTTCGAGTTCTTCCGGATTTCCAAATGCGGTAATCACATTGAGCATTTCAATCGCGTTTCTGGCTAATTCGGCAGCTGACGTCAAGCGGACATTCCGATGATGTGAGGTAAATATCTGATCCGTTAAAAATTCTTCGGCCTGACTCGACTCTTCCCGTGGACGCTCCCGGCCAACCCGCCCCAATTCCTGTATGGCATTTTCTCTTTGCTTGGGCTCCGGCGAATATTTAACAACATCCGTCAGAGTCCGGATGGATTGACCGTTCAAATGAAGGCCTTCGAAAAATTTGTTGAGTGCCATGCGGGAAGCGAAGCGAACCGGCAGATCCGCATCTCTCATCCATAGCGCATGAAAGTAAGGAAGCGCGGCCCTGCCGCGAATCGTTTTCAAAAGCCCTTCTTCATTCAAGCGCACCAAATCGCCGCGATCGGTTCGCGCGAATTTTTGAAATAACAGCATCAACTCCTCGTCCTTCCTTTCCCTGAACACCTGCGCCGCCATCTGAATCGTCATGCGCGGATCAGCCACGACAGGCCCCAGATCCCAATCTTCGGCTTCTACTGTTTCGGCGGCTTCTCTGGCCGGAAACGGTTGAGATTGCCGCAACAGATCGCGTATTGCCTGCGCGCATCCGTTTCCCTGGCCGACCAGACCCAGGAACGAAAAAGCCATGAGCGCCTTCACCCACCGATTGGGGTCAGAGCCTGGGCTCTGACCCCATGTTGAGCGAAGTTCCGAGCGGGCAGATTCATAATCTTTAAATAATTGCTCAACTTCCTGCCGGATTTGACTGATTTGCGCCCGCTCACGAGATCCTGCCATCGATTCATGTGAACGAAGCAAATAAAGGATTTCATGCTTTAAATCTTCATAATTATTGGCAAGATACGCGACCCGTATTTCTTCCTCTTCAGGCCTTAATTCGCGGGGATAGTCTTCCCCGGCGAGCAAAACGTTTAAGGCCGGTATAAACTCTTCATATAAGGCATGGCGCAGAGACAATAAAACAATATTGTACTGCGCCACTACTGGCCATAAACCGGTATCAACTTTCTGAACATACCTCAAAACTTTTAATTTAAGCCGATAAAAACGTTTTGCCTGATCCAAATTGCCCGCCGTCTCCCACAAATCCCCGAGCCGCCCGTATTCATTGGCAAGATCGACATAATCATTTCTAAACTCACCCACGAGTTGTTCAGGTGCCCAATGATCCCAGGTGTCCTTCAGCTCCTGTGACCGATTTTCAGCTTCTCTTTCGGCATCTTCTGCTTCAGGCAAAACAAGCGCCTGGATTATTTCATAGTCTTCGACAGCAAGTTTTTTCAAAAGCCGTTGAAGCCGGTGCACCGAACCTATTTTTTCCTCCCTCCTGTTAACAACCAGGGAAGAATGCGCTTGCAGGGTTTTGTGCATTTCTGCCGGAGATGCATGCCTTCTTCTTAATTCAAAATAGGCATTTAAAAACCGCTGGCCGGAATTCAACACCAAGGCAAGCGACTCCATATCTTCTACGCTGTAAAGGTCAAGGCGATCAAGCAGTTTAACCGGAATATAAAGAACGTGACGGCGGCGCCCTGCATGAACCGGACGGAAAATTTGACGGTCAACATCCGATACAATTAAAGACGTCGGAAGGTTGTCGAGCCCCAAAATGGTTGTGCGGTTCTTCAACGCGTCTGCTACAGCCATAAAGCCGCGATTAGCCAGAATGTCTGTCGCCGCCCGGATTTTCCAGATTCGAAGATCATGCTTCTTAAAATCTTCATCGGCCGGCATCACTTTCCTTGGCGCGGTCTCGCCAGGCATCTGATGATACAAAGACCCCGGAGGATTACTAATTACAACAAGCTTGTGGTGCCGGACAACAGCCCCGGTACGAAAATGGGATCTGAACTCCTTTTCCCCGGATAATCGGTGTCGTCGGCGTTCACCGGCAAGCATTTTTCTCCGCCAATCCCTCTCTCGCAACAAAGCATGAATGTCTGATTCAAAGCCGAGCGAATAGTCATTCGCAAAATTGGTCAGAATAAAATCCAGGTCTAAAGAAACCATTAATTCCTGGATGTCCGGATCCTCGTTAACCTCCGCAATCCCAACCAAACGGGAATGGTGTTTTTGTTTCAGGCGGTTTAAGTGTTCTAAAATCTGACTGCTGTTTAAACCCTCCGCACGTAACTGCCTAAAATCCATAAAAACCCCGTCAATATTCTTTTGAAAAATAGACGGCGCTTCTTGCAGGTTTTTAATAGGGCAAAAAACCAAAACATCCGGATCAAGCGGTTTCATTTTCCGCCTGATTCTTTTCAGCCGCCAAATTCCCACCCAGCTCGGGGTATAAGATAAAAACAAAACCTTGGCGCCGGACCGGATGGCCGCCTGCGCTTCCCGATGAGTGCGAATCCCTGCGACGGCAATTAATTTCCGGCTATATTTCTCGGCCAACTCGCGAACAGCCGAAAAAACCTGGTTCCCGTACTCTTGCGGTGAAACCGAACTTCTTTGTTCGCCAGCCGAAAAGTCATAGCCCGGCAAATAAAACACCGGAATCATCCGCGCATCTTTTAACATAGAACCGTGAAGCTGGAGCAATTCCGGCCCATATACTCTTTGCTCCTCAGGGATAACATAAATTGGAGGATTAACCGCCGCAAAAACACGGATCGCCTGAACCCTTCTCGCTGTTTTTGGAACAAGCTGTTCTCCGACAGCGTCGTTAATTTTCGACAGTATTTTTTTCTCCGGCCCGGAGGGATAATTCCATTTAAGGCGGCGATAAAGCGAATAATCATTTACTGCTTTTGCAAAACCCGTTGATGATTTGGCTGCATCCAAAACAATATGCAATATTCCGGTCCTCTCCCGTTCGTCTCCCTTGATAAACCCTTCCGCCAATTGATGAATAGCAGCCTCATAAATTCCGGCCAGTTTCTGTTTCTCGTGTTCATCCCAAAGCATCGTTTCCACTTTGGCAAGTGTCTTGTTGCCCGCAATACTGCGGGCGATATCAAATCCTTGCGGATGAGTGGCCCCGCCCAAAAGGATTTTCAGTACTAATTCACGGATTTCTGGAATTCTTTTTTCGCGCGGGCCGGCAAGTGCCCGCACAAGCTCGAACGTCATATTGCCGAGCAAAATCTGATGCAGCCGGATCAGCGATGGCACATGAGAATCATCATAACGCCACATTTCCTGGACAATTTCCGCGGCAATGTGCTGCCGCAAGCCCCGGAAATGCCGGCCGGATCTGAGGTTACGCAAACACCAGTTAATAATATCCTGCAAGGTCTGTTCAATGTCGCTTGGAATTGATTGTCCCTTCAGCGTTTCGAGCAGGGCTCTTAAATTTGCCCTGTCAGGAAAACCGGATTTTTCAGCCGACCTGAGTTCAGAACGAGAATCCCGGGCCTGCCCCACGGGGCGCTTTGGGGTCTGACCCCTTTTTGTCCGCAGTTCCGAGCGGTGGAGCGCTAAGTCCCGTGAAGAAACAACTATCATGTCATGCGGAAAACCTAACCCCGGGATTTGAACATGAAAACCACCTGGAACTTCGGCCAATATCGTAACTTTTCTGTCATCAAATTCTTTCGGAAGAATTCTGCGAGCCCGCAAATACGCAATGATTCGACCAAACTGACGGCGAATTATCCCATGGTATTGATCTAGCTCTCCAGCGCTTATATGCTTTTGCGGGTTAACAAACGGCTGTGGCGAAAAAATTCGGACAAGTTCATCGACATAGGTTTTTGCCGCCGTTCCGCGCGCTCTAATCACAACGGCATCGCCCGCATCGATTCCGACAGGAACAGCAAAACCAAGCCATCTGATTGTTCCGTCTGAATTCACCTTTCCGATGCGGATCTGAGTGCCCATGCGCTCAGCTTCACGAATTACATTCCAGATTTCCCACGAATATGTTTTTCTGATTCTGTTTTTTGCCAGAACGGTTTTTTCTATTTGTTCCGGTTCTAAACGACGCTCTGATTCCGCATTCATCCGCAGTTCCGCCCTGCCCCTGGGGTCAGAGCCCGGGCTCTGACCCCTTATTGAGCGCAATTCGGATCGGCCGCCTGAAACTTCGTAACGCATAATGCCCCATGCGCCCGGAACTTCAATTTTGACTGTTCCCGACGCACGAATCAGGCGGATGTTCTCTTTTTGAAGTTCGACTTCCAGCCACAGGCCTGTCCATCCTTCGGGAAAGCGGCCAGATTCTTTATCTTCAGCAGTTAATTTTTCCCACCGCTCCAGCCCAAGGCGTTTTCCTCCGCCAATATTAAGAAATTTACGAATCCGGTAACGTTCCTTCTGCTTGCCCAGCGGTTCCATGACAAGCGAAAAACGCGGGAAAACTTTTCGAACAACCGTTTGTCTCCAGAAATCAAGCTGACGCAAAAATAACTGTACCGAGGCGGGCAATTCACGTCCGAAAGCTTTCTCCCTCGGTTTGGCCACCCACAAATGAATCAATGACGCTTCGCCGAATTCGAATGTTCGCGTATTTTCCCGTAGCTCGGACAGCGCATTCCCCTGCGCTGCCGAAACAAATGATTCGCCCAATATTTGCACAAACCGCTGAAATAAGCCAGGCAGTTGTAATGACGATAACGGAAAATGCCAGTGCCGCTCCCGAAGAACGCGCCTTGTTTTTTCCGGCGTATCCAGACTTGCGCCGTGCCGAAAATCAAAATCAATTCTAAAATCCGCAACGGTTTCCCGCGCGCGATCCGGCGCGTGGATAATCATGCGCCACCGGATTTGGCGGCCGGTTGCGGGCGCCCATCTCGATATGATTTCAATCGGGAATTGCCGTTTATTTATCCGCACAATCGCCTTGTGTTTGACGCCCTCGGCGTCCGCCAGCGGCTTAATCTCCGTCACTTCCACATTTCTGTCTTTAAGCTCCCTCAACACCGCTAAAATAAAAAACAATTCCCACAAAGAGGCCCGAATGTTCCGGATGCGGCCCATGTTGGGCGAACGTAATTTCATTTCATGAATATTCCGCAGGGAAACAGCGCCGATCATCCTGGTAAACGCATTCTCGAGATCGTTAACGGTTTCGGGCGATTCAGAAAACTGTTGAAAATATTCCCAGGGTTTTTCTTTCATCAACCCCTCAATGCGCTGAAGCATTTCCTGATTGGTTCGGAGTATTCTGGAAAAAGCTCTTGCGTGAACGACCCCCTTGATCCGGCTCCGTAGTTCCGATCGCCTTTTGCCGCCTTCGACGTAGCCGCCGGTTCTTTGCCTGAGCAAGCTCACCTCATCTGAAGATTGCGTGGTTCGTTTTTTCCAATATGTCGGCCCCTGCATTTTGAACGCCTTGAGAAGAGCGTCGCCCGCCACAGCCGCACCGATCGCCATTAAAATACCCGCAAAAGGCAGATAAAGAGATGTATAAATCCACATCCAGGCGGCGTTATCGGCCGCAAATGACTGTCCATAAATTTCGTCCCGAACTCTTTCCAGGCCGGCGGCTTTTTCCCGTTTCGAATCAAAACTGACCGGCACCTGGACAACCCGCCCTTTTGCGCCTCCGAAAATATCACTACGAAAGACGTCAACTACAACACCGGATTGGACGCCTTCCGGCTTATTTGCCGCATGTCCGATACCGGCAACCCGAATCCCGGAAATCTCCGTCAATAATTGGCGCCGGTTGTTTTTCCCCAGGAGCGTGAGCGCGCGATGAATTGAAGAAGTCAGGTCCGCATCATGTTGAAGGAATCCGTCCTGGTCGACAAATACAATCTGGCTGCTGCGCCAGGCCTTATGCAAATCCACCCACTGCGAATCAATCCCCGCCAGCTTTTTGATATGAAGGTATCCCAAAAAACCCGCGACAATTAATGAAATCCCGATCCCTCCCAGAGCAAGCGGCCACCGGTTGTTCCGCCAAAAATGTTTTATCCGGTAACGCCGGCTCGGCGGGGCCTTGTACCGGCCGGTTTCCGTTTTTGCCCCGATCCGGTTCAACGTCACCGGATAAATATCAAGGCCCTTTGGGACGGCTGTCATATTTTTCACGACAAGAACAAATTTTTCTTCTCCGCCGGTTTTAACCAAACGATGTTCAATTTGATATCCGCCTTTGATATCCACCGAAGTTGATTTTCCGGTTTCCAGCTCCCGCAATTCCACCGGTTTCGATCCGATAATTTCCCAATCCCCTCCGGCCAGATTGATTGCGTGGACTTTGTGGAGAAAAATCTGACGCGTCGATTTTACGGGGCTGATGCGCAGGCGTTGGATAAAAATGCCGATCCCCGGCGCCGTCTCGATAACAAATCCGGCTTCCACCCTCAACGCGTGAAGATCGATTCGCGCGCCCTTTTGCCCTTTTGTCCCGAAATCTTTGGGGCCGATATGTGATTTTTCGGCGCGGTTTGCGAGCAAATCCCCCTCTCGGGCAACGAGGCCGGTTTCATCGGCAGACGCATCAATGTCATATCCGCCTTGCCGCATCTCCGAGCGGTCGGAACTGTCATTTTTGCCAAGCTGTTCTGCCCGTCCGGCTAAAGCTTCCAATGTTTGCGCAACTCCGGCAAGTTGTTCAATTTCGGCCTCAACTTGTTGCACCCTCCGGTCGTACCGGCTGACTGAAGCTTTCAACTTTTCCCATCTGTTGAGCGCATCGCGTTCGGATGCCGTCAAGACCTGAAACCCTTCCGCGCGCCAGACTTTCCGGTAGGCGCGTTGATAAAGATCGCTGCGTTCTAGCTCATTCAGCTTCCCGCGCTTCCGATTAAAAAACGTGTCCGCGCGCCTTAGTTCCTCCCTCACACAATTCCTTTCGGGCAACTTTTTCTCCTCAATAATTTTTCTAAAAATACGCATGGGGTTTTCATCATAAAATTGGTCGTGTTTCCGCTGAACAACTTTCATAAATTCTTTCTTGATGCCGTCGGGAAGCCGGTCAATAACCCGGCAAAATTCCGCCATCATTTGCCGAAGCGGTTCGAGAAGATCATAAAGCGAATAAAATGGATCACTGGGATTTTGAACAGCTTCTTCAAACATCTCTTCGAAGAAGTCGTATGCCAGTTGATCTTTGTTTCGCGGCAAGTCGGCACGCAGCGCGCCAAAGGCCTCATGAGAATCCGACTGAATCCCGGCAAATAATCTTCTCGCAGTTTCCAGTTCCAACTCATTCGAATGAGAAATAGCTTCCAAAACATCTTTATCTCTCTGGAACTGTTGAATCCGTTTTTCAAATTCCGGCCATTCAACTTCCGCCCGTTTCAAGGCGATCTGGGCCATTCGGCTCAAACCTGCCCGATGTTGTTCTAAAAATATCTCATGGATGCGAGGCAGATAATTCGCGCCCAAATAACCGCGCACAACCTGCTGCGCCACTGTCCAATGCAAAATTTCTTCAGAAAGGCGGCCTGGAAATAAAATCCCCGCCCCTTCTCTCGCTGCATGGGTCATCTTTTCAAAAAACGCCTCATTTACTAATTGATAAACCAAAGAATCCAAGTCCATTGGCACGGTTGCCGGGCTTGACCGCCCCTGAATCACACCCGCGGCTGCCGCAACAATACCAGCGCTTCCCTGCGCCGCATCTAACACGGGCCCAAGAAAAAAGCTCAGCAAACCTTTAGTAAATGAACGCCGAGTAGGCCGAAACCGTTCTTTCTCTGCCAAACGAAGTTGCCGGCTAACTTCCATCAGCAACAAATCCCTTGGCTCCGCCACTTTCGACGCTTGAAGAAGTTGCCCGGAGCTGTCAGGATAAAATGAAATCAGCAGGCTTTCTGCGACCAATGTTTCCATGGGCGATTTATCCGATCTTAATTGACGAATAAAAATTCCCGCGAGCGAGTGATAATTCCCTCTTAAGCCCTTTCCCTTTTCTTCAGCCAGGATCCGGTCTGCCAGCCGCCACAACTGCCTTAGCACCTCAAACTGCTCCTCTCCAAAATCACTGCTCGCAATATTCCGCATCTCGGCCCTCGCCTGCGCTGCCAAAGCAGTGCTCAGCGCCGGTTGCGCTGAGCGCAATTCCGCCGGAGCATCCTCAAGCTCCGGACGGAAAGTGCTCAATTCAACGGGAATTGAGCGCATCTCGGAGCGGGGATATCCGTGCAAGGGCCGGAACCACGGAATAGTGAATTGGGCGTCAGGCCGCGCATTCGCTTCAAAAAAACGGGTGAAAATCTTTGACCTATCATTATTCAACGCTTTAACAACATCCGCAGAAGGCGCGCTTTTCGACGTTTCCTGCCAGATGGCCCATTCAAATAAATCCCACAAGCCGGCGGCAAGGGATGCTCTCGCATCATCCTCTTGGCGCGTCGTAGAATCGTAAATAATTTTGTCGCTGTTTTCGTCATATTCGTAGCGGACATCCCC
>CAZFUU010000034.1:9573-11044 GCA_964522565.1 uncultured bacterium
AATGTTAAAGAAACCTGACCTCCGTACCACTCGTCACGGTCGATTCCTTTCACAAGGATACATGAACCGTTCGCCTCTTGCTCCGTGCCAATCTGAAATCGTGCGTTATTTTTCAACTCATATTCACGAAGAAGAGAGCTGCTTCTCAACTCGCTCCTGCCGGCTTTTCTCGTGCCCTCTTGAGTGATTTCTGTTTTAAACCCAAATCGCGCAATCAGCGCTTGAAGGTTTTCCCTTTCCCCTTCCAGGCCGCTTTTGAATAAGCCATCTTTCGGATTCAAAAAATCTCTTTTCGCCTGTTCAATAACTGCGATCATGTCCGCGTATGTTTTAAAAACAGCCGGTTTCAGGTGTTGATGAAACAACTTCCGGAGCGATTCTTTTTTCGCTGCGTTTTCAACCGCCTCAATTTTTTCGGAAAGCGCCGCCATCGCTTTCAACAGCACCTGGGAATTCAACGACGCTTCATAAATCATGTCCGCGTTAAAGGGCCGGTAACCAGAAGCATCGCTGGCCCTCATTTCCATTGCCAATGACAACAGGCGAGGGATTTTGTCCAGTTTTTGAACATGGTATTTTTTAATCGCCCGTCGAATCCGGTGCGTCAGGAAAAAATACGCCTCCTCGGGCAGGGCGCGGTCAATCGCATATTCCATTTCCGCGGCTTCTCGGATCGCTTGCCGGACAGGAAGCGGCGGCCGGAAATAATACCGGTCCATTAAATTAAATAGCGCGATTTCAAGCAGGCCGGGAGTATCCATTTGGGGAAAACGAATCCACCGGGCTGTTTCTTCCTGAAAATTAATCGCCGCCGTTCCTTCAATCACCTGCTCACCCGAAGCTCTGTAGGTCCATAAATCATAAGCGACTTCTGCTGAATCAGGAGTTTGTACCGTTTCAGATCGCACCAGGTAAATCCAGCTTTCCTTCCACTGAAATTGCAAATTAAAAGGAACTGCTCCGGGCACGAAGATTATTTCGTTTCCCTCTATTGTTACCTCTTGGATTGCTTTCAAAGCATCGCTCATCAGTTTCCGGGCCCGGGCAACAGCTACAGTATGACGGCGCTTCCAATTTTGAACATTACTGATTGTCGCACCCTTGATAGCGCGGGTAACTCCGTTCAACCCGCCTTCCGCAATCATCATCCTGAAAAATTCTTCATCTCCGGGATACTGGAGGACACTTTTCTGACTTCGCAACTCGGAGCGATCGGGAAAGCCGCTTGCCATCTTTTGCCTAAGCTCAAGAAGCCGTTCTTCCGCCGTCTGATTAATCAGATTCAAAGGGAGATCGGAAATTTCATCCGCAATCCATGCGTCAAAGTCCGGAATTAAAGATTGCACTTTTCGAAAAATCTCTGCGTTTCCGGGCGCTTGTTTATGCGCTTCAATCCTGCCGAATAATAACGCAATCTGCGCAGCTGCCCTGCCAAATCCTGTTGTGGCTCCGCCGCGGGCCTTCCTGCTGG
>CAZFUU010000035.1:0-11035 GCA_964522565.1 uncultured bacterium
CTATCCCAGGCGCTAAACTCCAAGGCTATCACCAGCCAATCCGGCTTTTGATTTTCAATAATTTCGATGGTTTCTGCTGGAGTAAACGCTCTTAAAATTTCCAGCGATCCATTCGTAAACCGCTTGTCGAATTCCTCTTTCAATAAGTCAAAAACATCATCCGGTTCTGAAATAAGCAATTTCATTATCCAAATCCTTCCGCGCACTATCTCAATCTGAATAACATTAAAAACTAATGGCAACAAAGAGCTATTTTACCGCCCATTACCCTCAAAAGCCCTTATGAATTACGTCATAAAACCGTTATTCATTCAACCTCGTTTAGAATTGCGCATTTAGCTTAAGCACAGGATTAGGCAGGTTGCCTTCTAGCACGACATATCCTTCTCTCGCGAGCCAGCCGACCGCCATTAAAATTGTTTCTCGAGGAGCATCAATATCAGCAGTAAGAGCTTCTAGCGAGCATTCACAACCGTGGAGGTCAAGGTAATACCAGATTTCACCCGCACAAAGCCCAACCCATGTAATCATGGTGCAATCTCCATTTTAGGTCATTTTACTGCTACCAAGACAGGAATACCATACCAAATTGATTGACCTCATAGGGAAAAATTATGGGGCTCTAAGCCAGGTATCTGCCGCAAAATTTAATAAGGAAAACCGGATTTATAAGTAAAAACTGTCTTTGTCGTAAGGTTAACTGATTCATGGCATCACACAATCAGGATTTTTATGGCGCGGAAGGAACGCTGGAATGAAGGGCAGATTTATAAAATAAAGGCGAAGACGCAACTCAACAGCAACTGTGTATGATCCTTGATGACGCAAAAAGGTCTAAATGAGCTGTGATATAGTAAGCAATAAACCGATTGTGACTGATCATTAATCTGAACATCGTGTAAACAAAGAAAACGGACAGTGTTTACTTTACTTAATCAGTCCGTTTTCTTTGCTTACTTATCGGACTAATGACGGGAATGAGCTTGCCCTTTATGTAGAGAAGACATTCCCTATCAAGGTCATTGTCCGGTTTGCCCCAGTTGGTGGAGCTGGTGGGAATTGCACCCACGTCCAGCGAGACACAACCAAGGGGCTCTCCATGCTCAGGTTACGTATTCAATGTCACGCCTCAAGCTCCCGTAACCGGGATTTTGAAACGCCAGCTCTCAACAACGTCATTTGATTCGCGGAAAGCGCGCGAAGCAAACTAGCTTTGTGTTTAACGCCCTCTCAATTCCCAAAGCTAAAAACTCAAAGGGCGTCGCTGAACCTAATTAGGCAGCGAGAGGAAGAGCCATAGGCCCGAAGGACCTATTGCCCCAGCTGATTTTGTCAGCATTTATGTTTTGTGACGTGTTTAGCGAGGCCTCGCCACCACCTCGGCATGCTCCGTCTTGACTGATGATCCCCTGTCGATCCTAATCAGCCCCAATCTTCCTATAAAAAATTTTCAACCGTTGATTGGGACAGTCATCATCTCCCCGTCAAATTATTTCTCGTTGATGATGGCAGCCCCACAATTACCTATTGAATAAATCAAAAAGCAACGTTCAATAAAAATTGTGGGAGACAGCACTGATTTCCCATTTGTTTTCATTAATGAGAATCAGGTGCAGCCCCAGATTATCAATAAATACTTGCGATAGGAAAACCAAAAACGGGAGCCTGACCCCAACATATCACCCCGTATGCAGGCCGCCGGAATTGTCCCTTTAACTGACTCATCTTATCAAGAACACTTGCGCCCCGCAACATGCTTTTGCTAAACTGTTTCAAGCAAATATTTTAGGCATTGTTTGCCTTTGAGGTATATTGCATGCCGAATCCGAAAATCGAAACCATCAGTGTCATCGTCCTGACCTGGAACCGGGCCGCGCGGCTCGGCCAGTGCCTTGAAACTTTGCTGAACCAACACCACGGGACGGAGGCCGATGAAATCCTGGTGGTTGACGACGGCTCGACCGATCAGACCGGAAAAATCGTTAAAAAGTTACTCGCGGAATATCCTGTTATTAAATATTTCCGTCAGGAACACCGGGGAATCGCCGCTGCCCGGAACACCGGCATCAAGAACGCGGGCGGTAATTTAATCGCGATTGTCGCCGATGATTACCTCCTGCCGCCGGATTATTCCGAAAGCATCCGGAATTTCTTTTCTTTTCATCCTGAGGCCTGTGCCGTCCGTTTTCGCGTCCTCCCTTCCGGCAAGTCGTTCACAAGCCGGTTGCTTCATCTTCATTACGAAACCGGCATCCGAAGCCGGCTCGGGCCTGAATCCGGAACGATTCACCGGAACGCCTGGGAGATGCTGAAAAAAACATTTGAAAAACTGCCGGAAATCCCGGCCGGCATTTTCCTCTGCCACCATCTTGAAGCCGCCGGCGGCGCGGTTTTCAGGAAAGAAATCTTCGCACAAGCAGGCCTATTCGATGAAAGTTACCCGCGAGGAGAAGACAGCGAATTCACAAGAAGAATGAGAGATGCCGGATTTCCCGTTTTTTTTGATCCCGGTGTAATCATTCAGCACCAGCACGATCCATCCATTGCCCGGTGGCTGTATAAGTCCTTTGTCTCGGGCCGGCAGATGTACCGGCTCAAAACAAGCGGATCATCATGCCAGCCAAATCAACCGGCAGCAAATAAAAAACCATTGAGCAAAAAGTTTTGCGCAGTTGTTCTGTTGTTTGTCAATATCCTGCTGAAACCGGTGTGGCGGGCGCGACAATCGGAACGCGCGCAGGATTTTTTCCTGTTTTTGCCGTTTCTTTATCTGGCTCAAATCTTCACGGAAACGGGGCAGATGTTTGAAATGATCCTAACGGCGAGGGGAAAAGCGTTTCATGACAGGCGAAAAAACTGAACTCGCCTTGCGGGCAAACCACCGCGCCGATTTATAAATAAACAAGGGGCCGAGCACTCTGGCGGCCGCTTTCAGGTTTCTTTCATTCGCCAGAATCTGATAATTCAAACAAACCTTGAATACCGCGGACGCCAAACATTTCAATATCCGGACATCCCGCGAACAGGCCTGTTTCGGCACCGGGCCGGACAATTGGATGATTTTTTCTTCGCCATATTTTTTTCTCAGAGAATATTCGCCGCGCGCGTACCATGCCTGCTGACGGAGAAACGCGCCTAATGATCGCCGGCATTGAATGGTGCCGGTGATTCCGTCCGATTTGTATATCGGGATACCGGCTTCTTTCAGGCGGATCGCCAAATCAAAGTCCTCGCGGGAAGGAAGTTTTTCATCAAACAAGGGGCAAAAGGAAGAAAGAATGTCCCGCTTGACCGAAAAAAAACCGGAGGCGAGGCGTTCGATGACGTAGAATCCGGAACCGGAACGATTAAAAGCCGGCGCGTAGCGAGACAGCCACAACCGCGAAAAAACGTCATTTCCGGCGGCAGTGAGCAATCCGTTTATGACGAGCGCTTCGGGATGCTGTTTGTGCGCCTCAACCAGCTTGGATAAAAAATCATGGCCAGGCAAGATATCATCGTCCAGAAAAGCGAGAAAATCCCCTTTCGCCTCTTTGACCCCCAAATTCCTCGCGCTCGCCGGCCCGCGGCGATTTTGATGCGAGATGAGCCGGACGTGATGCGTTTGGCTGACACGTTCAACTTCCTGACGGATGGCGGCGCCGGCAGAAGCTCGGCTGCCGTCATTGACGAAGATAATTTCCGCTGTCCCTCGCAAACCAAAGCAGTCGATTTGATCCGTCAACCGCCGGATTAAATTCAGCGCTTCACGCGGGCGGTTAAAAGTTGGTATAATGATTGATAATTTCATAATTGAACGTCTCTGGAACGGCTTGTTTTAAAATTAATATGCGCATTCAAAATTCCGTACAAATTGCCCGTCAGGGACGGTTCTTGAGACCAACATAAGGGGTCAGGCCCCAAGGCACCCAAGGGGCCTGACCCCATTTTTAAAAAAACATGGATACCCTTTTTCATGAAAAGCCCATTCACCGGACAAGAATTGCCGAAACACCTTGAAAGCAAGCGCCCGATCGCCGTGATGATCGACGGCTCATTCAGGGCGTTTCCCCAATCCGGCCTGTCAATGGCAAGCATGGTGATTTCCTGCCCCATTGAACACAACATCAATCGTTTTCTGGCAATCTATCTGGACCACGAACCGGAAATGGCCGGGCCCATCCGGAGCGCGCGCCCTTATTTTATTGACTGGGCGATTCCCTATCAACCTTTCTTTGTCCGTTGCGGTGGAAGCCCGCAAGCCAAAGAAAGGCTCAAAACAGAAACGTCTCTCATTGACCTCAATTTCGTATATACCTTTGACAAGAAAGGCCG
Source organism: uncultured bacterium (assembly GCA_964522565.1). GTDB lineage: Bacteria > Omnitrophota > Omnitrophia > Omnitrophales > Danuiimicrobiaceae > CAZFUU01. Next base: position 4,315 of record CAZFUU010000035.1, read on the forward strand.
GCAATGCCCGTTACATCCTTTTGAATTTTTCATCTGTTCAACTGAGAATCCTCCTCCACACAATTTATACTTGGATGCCAAACAACTCAGACATACAGTCAACCTGCGACTCCTCAAACAAAGCGGCATTGATTTGCGTTTCAAAACAGACAGCGAATTAAAACATTTCACTGCTTACGAACATGTCAATCACGCCCACACAGCGACGAAAGCGGAAAAAAAACTATCTGGACGCGAAATCACCATTGATTGGAATCCAGCAAATCAAATCAGATATGAATATGACAAAACCGCCGGATCTTACCGGCGTCTGGTTAGCAGCCTGCCTTACGGCCTCCGTCATGAAATTCATCGGGACGCGTTGTCCGGCGGGCCGCTTGAAATTAACAATCTCGCCATCATCGAAATATTGTCAGAATCTATTCCCGGCGATTTATCGCGCGGCTGGCGTCAAATGAAAACGTTAGGGAAAAATCGCGCATGGTTTTTTATTTCAGGATGTACAATAAAAGGGTATTGGCTGAAAATCAATTATGGCTCATGTTTTCAATTTTTTGACGAGAAACACCGTCCGATCCGATTTAAACCCGGAAATCTATGGATCGAAGTCATTTCAAAACGGGCGAAAATGAGAATAAAAAAATGAAAGCGGTTAAACTCGTCGTCCAAATCCCCTGCCTGAATGAAGCGGAAACGGTCGGGGCCGTGATCCAATCAATCCCGAGAACCATCCCAGGCATTGATGCAGTCACAATTCTGGTAATCGACGACGGAAGCACTGACAATACCATCCCGGAAGCATTAAAAGCCGGAGCGGATAACGTCATTTCCTGTCCGGCCAGAAAAGGGCTGGCGCATGCCTTCATGTTTGGAATCGAAAACGCCCTTGAACTTGAAGCGGATATTATCGTGAACATAGACGGCGACGGCCAGCACAACGGAACGGACATCCCGGCGCTCATACAGCCCATTCTCGAACAAAAAGCGGACATCACAATCGGCGACCGGCAAATGAGAAAAATCAAGCATTACAGCTGGCTCAAACGGAAACTGGAGCTTTTCGGAAGCCACCTGATGAGCAAAATGACGGGCCTGCCGGTCAAAGATGCCGTATGCGGGTTCAGGGCGTTCTCGAGAGAAGCGGCGCTCCGGATTAATCTCTGGAATCACTTTTCGCACACGCTGGAGACGATTGTGTTTGCCGCGCAAGCGGGATTTACTATTAAATCGGTTCCGGTAACCGCCAATCCGGCCGTCAGGTCGTCACGGCTTGCCCGCAACATGTGGAGTTTTATCAAACAGGCGCTCGGCTCGACCATCCGGATTTACGTGATTTATCAGCCCTTCAAATTTTTCATGTCTCTTGGGACATTTTTTTTGTTTGCCGGCATGTTCCCTGTCGTGCGCTTGATTTATTTTCATTTCATCGGACAAACAGCGGGACGATTCCCCTCCCTTGTGCTGGGAAGTATTTGTATTTTCACGGCGTTGATTTTTTACACCATCGGCCTGCTGGCCGATCTGCTTTCCGTCAACCGGGTGCTGATCGAAAAACAACTGTATGAATCAAGGCGGAAAAATCATGAGCGCTGACACCGGCAGTTTTCCTGACAAAATACTTTACCGCCTTGATTTAATCGGAAAACTCGTTTGGAAAGATTTTATCAAGCGTTACAAACAAAAATATCTCAAATGGGCGTGGCCGGTGATTCATCCGATGCTGACCATCGTCATTTTTACGGCTGTCTTTTCCAAAGTCGCCAAGATCCCGTCCGAAGGCGTGCCGTATCCGCTGTTCGCGTTCACCGCGCTTGCCTTCTGGAACTTCTTCTCATCCTCCGTCACCGGCTCAACCGGCGCACTTGTCGCCAATACCCATTTAATCACCCATCTCAATTTTCCCCGGATGACGCTTGCGATTTCTTCCGTCCTGGTAAATCTGATTGACCTTGTGATCGCTCTCATTCTCCTGGCTATCCTCTTTTGGGCATACGGTTTCCATTTTTCCGGCGGCCAGCTTTTGCTTTTTTTAATTCCTGTTTTCATTATCCAGCTTGTCTTAACAATAGGCATGGCGTTGATTTTTTCAATCGGAAACGTGTTTGTGCGGGACATTAACAGCGCAACGGGATTTTTGATGCATCTGTGGATGCTCGCCTCACCCGTGATTTATCCGGTTCAATGGATCAGCAACAAGAACCGGATTTTTTACCTGTTAAACCCGATGACGGGCATCCTGGACAGTTACAGGAAAATTCTCCTACATCACGAAATGCCAAACTTTTTTTACCTGTCTGTGTCGACGCTGATTTCATTGGCTGTTTTTGCCGCCGGATATATTCTCTTCAAGAAATGCGACCGTTACCTGGCGGACGTGCTATGACACACGCGATTGAATTCACAAACGTCTCCAAACAATACCACAAGAAAGAGTACTTTTTTTTTACATCCGACCTGTTTTGGGCATTGCGCGATATCTCATTTTGCGTCAAAAAAGGAGAAACGCTGGGCCTGATCGGCGCGAACGGTTCTGGGAAAACGACCATCATGAAACTTGCCGCCGAAATCATTTATCCCACGAACGGGCAAGTGTCCGCCAACGGCCGGGTCGTGCCGCTGATTTCCATCAAGGGGTGCCTCGACCCTTTGCTGACAGCGGGCGAAAACATCTCCCTGCTTCTTTCATTATTTAAAATCAGGGGCGGTGTCCGAAAACAGATCACCCGGGAAATTATCGATTTTTCGGGATTGCGTGAATTTCTTGAAATGCCGGCAAAAAAATATTCCCGCGGGATGTGGTCGCGGCTTTCTTTTTCCATTGGCGCGTATATCCCAAGCGACATCGTCCTCATTGACGAAGCACTCGCGACAGGGGATATGGCGTTTCAGGAAAGCGCCTTAAAGAAAATTGAATCGTTCAAGGGAGCCGGCAAAACGATTCTTTTCGCGTCTCACCACATGGAAGATGTCCGGCGAATATGCGACAGGGCCATCTGGGTCGATTCCGGAACGCTCCGGCAGGACGGAAAACCGGACGACGTTATTTCATCCTACCGCCGGTTTATCGGAAGTTGAGACAGCGTTTAAAATCCTTCTGATCTCGCCGGCAAATTCTTCCGGTTTGGCGACCAAAACTTTGGCGCGGTCTTCTTCTTCCAGAAACGGAGCCAAATAATCGCTCACCAAAACCCGTTTTCCGCAAGCCAGCGATTCGATGACTTTCATGCTGATCCCGTCTCCGCTTGTCATCGGCGCGATTACGAGATCAACAAGCCGGATGTAAGGCGCAATGTCCTCCACCGTATCGATGGCCGTCATATTGGGCTCGCAGGCAGCAGGGGCGCCGCGTCCGATCAGCAAAAAACGAATCGCCGGATTCTCTTCCAGCAACGGCTTCGCCAATTGATCCCGAATAAACCGGAAAGCCGCCCGATTCGGAGGATAAAGAAAAGAGCCGAAAAAAAGGACAATCCCGGCTTCTGGCGGAAACAACTTTCTCCTGAGGGCTTTTGAGCTCTCGCAATCCTCGGCAAAAAACCGCGCGGGATCAGGCCGGTAACGCGCAATTTCCGAATCCCGGCTAAAACAGTCCCGAATGCTTTCTCTCACTTGAGATGAAATCGACGTGATTTGATCCGCAGTTTTAACGGCAAAAAATTCAAAGCACCAAATCACGCGCGACAAAAAATTCTTTCCCATCGATTGAAACCGCCGGTGTTCGATATTGTGCATCACGAGCGTCACCGGAATCCGGAACATCCGGCTGACGGCAAAGACCATGAGGCACTGAAACGGAAAATGAAGATAGACACGGGCGGGCTTTTCCTTCCGCGCCTCACGGAAAAGACGCGCAACCAGGTTCAGATTGAAAAAATGCTGAATCCGGTTTTTGCTTTGATACAACACCACCCGCAAGCCGCGGATTTCGAAGCATGCCGATGGAATCGCGTTTCCGGGCAAAAAAATCGTCACGTCACTCCCCTCGCCCGCTAATCGGCGGACACAATAATCAACATACCGTGCGCCCCCGTTGTCAATCGGCCAAACCGGGAAAGGCGTCACGACAAAAACCGGCCGGCCCTTCAGCGCCTGATGGTCTGCCATAGGTACCCCGCCAAAAAAGACGCATACATCAAGGCCGCGAGCGGAACCGTCAGGAAAACCCGGCCGCTTTGAAACGACCTGAAAATAATTCCGAGATGCGTTCTGATCCTGCCGGCCGCCATTTTCAAAGTTTTTTTCCGCCCCATAATTTTTGCGCAGTAAACATTACCCCGTCCCCGTTTGAAATTCCGGCAAATAAATTCACGAAGCGAACCGGGCACGCGGTGCCGCACGTTGAGTTCCGGGCAAAAACAGATTTTAACGCCCGAAGCAATCCATCTGGCGGCAAGTTCATTATCTTCTCCGACGGGGTAAGGAATGGTTTCATTAAAAAAACCCGCACGCTCGAATACGAACCGCCGGGCCGCAAAATTAGAACTGCACAGATGTCCGGCGCGGCCGTCAGGGAAAACCTTCCACATCGCTTCAAAACCGGCCGTTCCGCCCGCGGGCCAGCCCAAATCACAAACCGCCCGCTCGAAAAGGGATGCCGGCTCAAACAGGACCCGGCCGGTTAAAACTGCTTTACCGGAATCCCGGAAATGTTTTTCGATTTTTTCCAGCCAATCAGGTTCGCAAACGCAATCTGAATCCACAAACGCAATCACATCCCCATGACTTTCCCGAATCCCCCGGTTGCGTGCCGCTCCGGGCCCCATGGTGCGGCCCTGCTCCAAAACCACCAGGCCGAGCGAGCGGGCAAGCGCTTGTGTCCCGTCTCCTGAGCAATCATCGACGAGAATGATTTCATCGGGCAGCCGAGTTTGATGCCCCAGGGAGCGGACAAGCAAGGGCAACGTCCCTGATGCCCGGTAGGCAGGGATCACAACTGAAATCCGCGGACGCGCTTCCGTTTCGGGCGTCATTTACCAGCGCCTGTAAATCAACCCGAATAAAAAAACCACCGACAGCAATAAAAATGCGACCATTGAATAAACGAGGCCGGCCGGGATTCCGCGTTCGAGTATATACAGCCACCAGATATCGATCCGCCATTCTTTCGAATCCCTGACTCCCGGCTTGACCAGAAGTGCGGGATTAAAACGAGGCCGCTTGTCGGTTACAACCGCTTTTAAAACCAGATATTGCGCGGCCAGCGGCGTAAACTGGGGATCATATAACAACCTGGAAAAGACAAATCGCCGTTCTTCGTCAAAATTTCTGATTTGAATATTCGCGCTCCGCGCCGCCCATCGGCTTATCACGTTGAGGGAATCCTGATAATTGACGGCGACGGACAACACCTGAACCGACAGAGAAACCAGAACAATCCCAAGCGCGATCCCGCGCCAGGCGAAAAATTTCGGAAAATGTTTGACGAATTCAAAAAGAGGCAAAATCAAAAAAGGCAGAATCGAAACATAATACCTCGAGCCCCAGCCCCAAATCGTGTCGCTCGTCAGAAACGACACGTAAATTCCAAAGCAAGCGGCGACGAAAAGCGCCTCCGCCCTTGAGCTAAAATAAAATTTTTTGAAATATGCCGCGCTCAAAATCAGAACGGGAGAATAAACGAAAATACTCTTGCCCGACGAGAGCAAAACCCGGTAAAAATAAAGCCCGACGCGGCGATCCGAGACAACATGAAAAAAAACAGCCGTGATAAAAATTCCGATCACAGCCGACAGAATCCACCGGAAAACGGGCGCCAACCCCCGCGTCTTGACCGTATGCCATGTTGCGTAAGCGGCAGTCGAAAGCAGCAACAAGGAAACGGGAAATATCTTCCCGAGCTTTCCGACAAAATAATCATATGCGCCAAAACTGAAAAAATGGCCGAACCTGACATAATTCCATACGAATATTGTCCCGCCCAAAAGCCCTGCGACCGCGGCAAATATAGCGCCCGCGGTCAGCGCCTTCGCAATCCCTTCTTTTTTCATCTTATAAACCCCGTAGGCAAGAAACGCCGGGAAAAGCATCAAGAGCTCGTATTTTGTAACCAGGCCCAGTCCGAACAACACGCCTGAAACCAGCACGTTTCGTAATGTCGGCGACTCACGCAAGGCCAGCAAAAAATAAAAACTGCCCATCAGAAAAAAAGCCGCCTGCGGCTCCGAGAAACAGAATTTTGAATAAGGCCAAAGGGTCGTTCCGAATCCCAAAAGCATCGTTGCAATCCAGGACGTTTTAACGGAATATCCGAGACGCCGCCCGGCCTTAAAAAAAAGAGCGCAAACGCCTGCCGCGAAAAACACATTCACAAAAGTGACAAACAAGGACGTGAAATAAAGCGGGTTATCCAGCGTAAATACCGGGTCTGAAAACCGTAAAAAATGAAAAAAAAGATGGCCCGCGAGATAAAGCGGCGTGATCCAGATTGACTGTCCGACGGGAAAAGACGAAACATTGCGTCCGCCGGCCCCCAGCGTATAAAACTGATCGTGCTCAAGCCCGAGGCCTTTAAAAATATTGTCCGTCAGGAGAAACTTGTAATATCCGTCCTGATAATAAAAATGCCCGCCTGCCGTCAATAAAAAAACACAAATGAAAAACAGAAAAACAAGGGACGCGAGCGAAGAACTCATGGCGTTTGCCAAACCAAAATCCGTTTTGCTCCCCGTTGTTTTTTCACCCATCGCTATCCTCGTATGAATATAACGTCAGTTACGCTTCC
>CAZFUU010000036.1:0-10969 GCA_964522565.1 uncultured bacterium
TCCCTTCCGCCGTAAATGCCTGTTTTAAAACTGGCGAGTTCCATTTCCGAAACAAGCGCCGGATCGCACGACAGATAGCTTGATTTCAGGAAATTGAACAAATCTTTCCGTTTCCATTCCCGCAGGATAATTTCAAGAAAACTCATGACCGTGCGCGCGACGGGGCTCGCGCTCAAACGAAACCGCTCGTGAATTTCAACGGGGATCCGGAATTTCCGAAAAACGCTTCTGATGACACCGGCGTAAGGGTCGACGCGGCGCAAAATTACGGCCATATCGCTAAAATAATACCGGTTTTCACGCGCCAGCCGTTTAATTTCACGGGCGATCATTTCCGTCTCGCCGACAACACTCGCCGCTTCGAAAATCTGAACCGGGACAGACGCCGATTTCGCATGATCGTTATTGAAACCGGTGTCTGTCCCGACTTTAAATAATTCGCTTTCCAGAAGCTGAAGGGGATTCTCGGCCGACCGGTAATTTTCCCCGTTCGTCCATTTTGTTTTAAAGCCGAGATCTTCGAGCGCGACCTGTGTCTCTGAAACCGTTTCAAAAAGCGCCGCGCGCGACGGGTTTGAGTCCATCGTCAACGTCACGGTGATTAAATCGGCGTGGCGGGCAAGAAATTCGATGAATGAAAGCTGAAGTTTCGAAAAATCGGAAAACCCGTCGATCCAGATTTTCCGGATTCCGGGCGGCGAAATTTCTCCGCGCCTGATTCCGTCTTCCAGCAAACGGAGAGAATCCCGGCGATCCGTTAATTCCCGGGCGCTCAGGGCGTCCTGATAGGCCTCATAGATTTTTTGCAAATCTTCATACTTGAATTTAAAATCCGGAAACCGCGCCGCAAGCCGTTTCGACAGTTTCCTGAAATCACCGGGCGTTACGAGAAATTCCTTCATTTCAACGATAAAATCCTCGGTCAGATCAAGAAATCCGGGCGCTTCCCGAATCTCAGGAAAATACCGGAAGTCAAGCCGTGAAAGAATTTCCCTGAGAATCAGCCGGCGCGTCACATCCGTGGCGAAATTGTATCCGCCAAGTTTGATGAAATCATTCATCATCCGGTCAAGTGTCGTGATGCGGGTATGAAAGAACCCCGGGACATCCCGCCTTAAAACCAGATCGACGATACGCGACCGGTGTTCGGCGGTGGGCAACAGGAAGAAAAGGTCGTTTTCAAGCTGTGGGGTCAGAGCCCGGGCTCTGACCCCGGATATAGACAGCGCGGCTTCAAATTCCCGGATACAGCGTTCCGTCTTGCCCGACCCGGCGGGCCCGGCAAGAAGGGTTAATTTGGGGCTTCTTTGCTTTGACATAATTAATTGTTGTCATCCCCGAACTTTTTAATCGGGGAACCAGAATTTTAGATTCCCGCTAGAAACACGCGGGAATGACAGGATTAACCTCCAGAATAGGTGGCTGATGAGCTGTCCGTTTCCCAAAGTGTTACCCGCGAAACCGGATAATTCTTTGAGGCGGCGAAGTCAAAAATGAGTTTGGCGATTGATTCGGCGGTCGGATTGGAATCTATCGAATGGAATCGTTCAGCGCGTTCCTTGAGAATCGGCACCATCGGATCGTCCTTGCAGAGAATCATCACATGATCGAGGTGGTCGTCAATCCATTGTTTAATGACCCGCTTGATTTCCCGAAAATCGAAGACCATTCCTTTGGAATCCAGGCCGGGCGCCTGAAATTCAATTTCCGCCTTGCCATTGTGCCCGTGAAGATTCCGGCAGGGGCCTTCATAATCCAGCAGGCGGTGCCCATAGCAGAATTCAATGGTTTTGGTGATTTGATACATGGCTTCATCTTAATCGGAGCAAGCGGCAGGGTCAAGAGACAAGAAGCCGGTAAAATCAACCGGTGGAAATCAGCTTTTTGGGCAATGAAACTAATAAGCGCATTTATTTTCTAAAATATTTTGCTGATGTTATCAATCATATCCATATAACCAACTCATGTCCTGCAGCTGTGTTAAGGGGCTTCCATGTTGAACCCATTCAGCCCGGCGGGTCATATATTCTTCTTCTGTTTCTACCCGGTCAGCTAGTTTAAAACTCATTTCGATAACAAGAGGGCTCTCAACGCCGTTTAGTTGATTGTTTATATCGAAAGTAGCATACCCTCCAGCATACGCCGTTATTTTTTGCAACGCTTCCGATGGTGTAATTTCAATTTGTTCTATAAAAATTCCAGCTGCCTCTAACCGCTTGTATATGTCAGGCAAGATAGCGTCGTACGTTGCTTTATCCGCGCTTTCAAATATCAAAAAAGTTGAAAATGGTGTTGTCAAACATTCAGCGCATGACTCATAACGACTTAAAATCTCATAATCTCCATAAAGGGCTTCATTGATGAGACTCCTGGCTATCATGTCTGTTTTTTCTTCATTCGTGAAACGAACCTGATCAGCAAGAAAATCATCCAGAATGGATCCTCCTGATAACGCTTGCTTAAACCACATACTTGAACCTTCGCCTTCCCAAAGATCGACTTCGCCAACAACTCCCGGAGCAAACAATGCTGACATTTTGGAATCCATATGCACGCAAAACCGTTTGTTCCCGGCCCAGCGGCCGCAGGCATCCAGTTTCGGAGCGGAACAAAACCGGTACCCTTTTCCATTTGCTGAGGTCCTATAATCATCGGTCGTATAGCACATATCATCAATTGCCGACAAACTCGCGGTCACCGCTAATTCATCCGGATCAATCGTCCCCGTCAACGGCCAATCGGCTTCAGCCGGAAATTCCCCCTTGTTGGTCATAATATCGTTCATCTTCTGTCCGATGATCCGCATCTGCTGGCGCATGAGTTCCATATTCGTTGCCATGCGGGCGTTCATGAACTGCGGAATCGCGATGCTTGAGATGACACCCACGATTACAACCGTCGTCATGATTTCGACGAGGGTGAACCCCGTTAGAGATTTTAATATTCCACAGCGACGCCCCACAAAAGTTTTTTGCGAGAAACTTTTTCTGTGTTCACACGTCAACACTTCTGCATTTGTATCTCTAATCGGGGTGAACCCCGTTAGAGACAGGAAACGCGTCCTGCGTTTCCGTAACCCATTTCCTGCGGTCATAGCTAATCCATTATCCGGTTGAACATATCGAACATCACACCCACGGACACCATGGGTCTCTAACGGGGTGAATCCCGTTTTCCCTTTCTTTCTTTTCTCCGCGTTCCGTCTGTTCATCTCTTTTTCCTCTCTTCTCTTCCGCACACGTCTTGCTCTAATCAAATAATACCCGTTAAAACCTCGATTTTCCATTACTTGGCGGAAAAATTGAGATGTAAATATATGCAAATAAATGAGTTACGATAACTTAATAAATCGGAAAAGAAGTCCTTAGGTGGGAAATTTATATCGACGGAAAATGATGAAAATTTTTACACAAGACCGATCAAAAAAACGCGAAAATTTTTTTGAAGCGGAGACGGTTAAAAATGCCGGCACAGCGCGTCAATCAACGCCTTGCCCTTATGAAGCGTTTCCCAGTATTCCTGCTCCGGATCGGAGTCGTAAACAATCCCGGCGCCGACCTGCAAGAACCCCCGCCGTCCTTTCAGAAGCAGTGTCCTGATAACGATGTTCATGTCCATGTCGCCGTCAAAGCCGATCCAGCCGATCGAGCCGGTATACAAATGACGCTTAAACGGTTCAAGCTCCTCGATGATTGCCATGGACCGGATTTTGGGGCATCCCGTAATCGTCCCGCCGGGAAACATCGCGCGCAAAAGGTCAAATTGATCCCGGCCTTTGCGGAGCCGGCCCGTGACATTGGAAACGATATGCGTCACGTGAGAATATTTCTCAAGCGTCATCATTTCGCTGACCCGGACACTGTGCGGCTCGCAAACCCGGCCGAGGTCATTGCGTTCCAGGTCCACGAGCATGATGTGCTCGGCGCGCTCTTTCGGGTTTTTTATCAGCTCCCGCCGAAACACCTCGTCTTCATTTTTATTCCGGCCCCGCGGGCGCGTCCCCGCGATCGGGCGTGTTTCGCAAAATTGACCGCATTTGCGGACCAAACGTTCCGGAGAAACGCTCAAAACCGCCAGGCCGCGCGCCCTGATAAAGCATGCAAACGGCGACGGATTAATTTCCCGAAGCGCCTCATAAATCACGGCAGGATCTCCGCGCCATCGAAACGAAAACCGCTGCGACAGATTAACCTGATAAATATCGCCCGCTTCGATATACTTTTGCGCGCGGCTCACGATGTTTTTAAATTCGCGTTTTGCCGTATCCGGCCGGAATCCCCTGATTTGAACCCGGCCCGCGCCGCCAAGCGGCCGCGCGTTCATTATCTTTTCAAGCCGTTTCATTCTATTTTCGGCGTTTTTCAGCGCACGTTCGAATCCGCCGTCTTGGCCCGGAATAAGATTGGCAATTAAAAAACACTTCCGCGCGGCATGATCAAAAATAATCAAATCCCGGATGAAAAATAAAAGAACGGCATCGATTCCGAGATCGTCACGGGCGTGGACGGGCAATTTTTCAAAAACCCTGGCGGATTCATAGCTGATATAACCGGCCGCGCCGCCCGTAAAAAAAGGCAGCTCGTCCCATTTACGGCCTCGATACTTTGAAAATAACCTGCGAAGGACAGGGATAAAATTGCGCGGGCGCTTTCGCCTGAATGTCCGGAACGGCGACCAGCCGACATAGGAATATCTCGCGCGCGATCCCCCGACCGGACCGCTGTCAAAAAAAAACGCCTCCCGGCAGCCGGAAATCCGCCTGGCGATAAGCCACGGATCCTGCGCCCAGGGATATTCACGCGCCAATGGAACAACACAGCGTTTTCCGTAAAATCGTTTCAGGTGAGTTGCCGATATAACTGGCGCGTTCAAATTGTTCATATCCTTCCCGGCTGCCGGAATGCGGAAGCGAAATCGTCCGGATTATTCCTGATGCCCGTACATCACGAGCCCGCTCGGCAATTTCGGATAAAAATAAGTGGATTTTTGCGGCATGACATCCCCGCTTTCACAGACATTTTTGATCATTTCGCACGTCGCGGGATGAATGATGAACGCGCAGGAGGCGGATTTGCTGCCGAGTTTTTGAAACACTTCCCGGGTATCCGGCGTATAGCAAACGAATTCCTCAAGCCGGGAATTTTCAATTTTGAGGACCGGCTCCAAAATCAGATAGGAAACCAAATTCATATCCAGGCCGTACCACGCATCCGGCTTTCCTTCCGGCATCATCTTTTTGGCGGACGCCATGTCTTTCGGCTGAAGAACAAAACATTCCGACTCGGAAAACGCCAGGCCGATGCCGCCTGCGGTTTGCCCGCCGCGCCCTTCGGAAATGGCTTCCAGTTCTTTTCTGGACGAGGGACGAATCATGAAATGTTTCCCGATTCCGTCCAGAAGCGCCTTCCTGTCGAGATGAGGCAGGTTTTGAATCACCCGGTGTATCGGAAGAATGAGAAGCCCCGGATCGTCGAAAGCGACAAAAGCGCCAAACACATAACTCCAGTCCGAAGATTCATCGTCCGGATTGTTTTTTTTCATCTCTTCGGCGTAGGACAGCGCTGTCTCATAACGATGATGCCCGTCGGCAATCAACAGGCGTTCCCCCCAAAAAATGGACGAAAACAGGTCAAGATGCTTTGGATCCTCGATGACCCAAAACCGGTTTCGCGCGGACATGCCGTCAAAAAAGTCAGCTACCGGTTCCTTGTCCGTATATTGCCGAAGCATTTCGTAAGCGGTTTTATTGTCTTCCGTTTTTTCGAACAGAAAAAAAACGGGCGAAAAGCTGGTACGGGTGGCGCGCAGCAGCCGGCCGCGATCGACTTTCGGAGACGCGTGCGTCCGTTCATGCGGAAAAACAACTTTGTGTTCGGCGGGCTCCAATTTCAAGCGGCCGTAAAGCGCAAGCCGCGTAAACGATCCGTCGAGAAACGGATGTTGAAATGTCATCTCATGAAGATAAAACGCCGCCTGTTTTTCCCTGAACAGAATTCCTTTTTTCAGCCACGTTTTCAGGCATTTGGAAACGTGTGAATAGCGCTCCTCGGGCTGAATGTTTTCCAGACGGGGCTGACAAAGCTCCAGGCGAATGATATTGTGAGAGTCATTGACGTAAAGTTTTTCCGCCTGTTCGGATGAAATGACGTCATACGGCGGGGCGATGACCCGAGATAATTCCACTTCTTTCAAATTATAACGGATTGCCGGAAACGGCTTGACGATAGCCATACGCGTGTTTATCTCCTGTATTTAAAATACTCTCGCGCAACATTTTCCGCTTTCAGCGCAAGCCCTGATCTTCTTACAGCCGCCATTTGAGAAACAACCGCAGGCACTGCCGTAAAAAGTGCTTGGCATTTAAGCGGGGACGATGTAAATTTTACACGATGATGAACCAACCGAGAAGAATTCTTTTTATCGCCGCATTTTGCGCCGTCGGAATATTGTCCGAGATTTTTCTTTGGCAAACCGGTGCGCACCCGGTTTTTATTGTCGTTTTAAGCCCCGTCCTTTATCTCGCGAGTTTCATTGAGAGCAAAATCACTTTTTTGTCCATGAGCGCGATTTCAAGCGAACTGATTTTTGTTGTGCCGTTGAACCTGCTGTATTTCGGCCTGATCGGATACTGGTTCAAACGAATCATCGAAGAGCCCGGCATTATGAAATACTTCCTGCTTTTTTCCATTTTTCTCTTTCTCGTATTTCTGCACTGGCAGGCCGCGCTCGGATTGAAATCCGCGTTTCCGCTTCTTGAAGGGTTAAACTTGCCCGACTTCTGGTTTATTAAACCCTGAAAGCCAACACCATCACTTCACCGTCGCGCCGGAAGTGATTTCGCGGTCAGGCGTCAATAAAACAACCCTCGTGCCGTCTCCGGCGGCAAGCAGCATCCCCTGCGACTCGACGCCGCGAATCACCGCGGGCTCCAGATTATTCAGAACAACGATTTTTTTTCCGACCAGTTCGTCAGCGGCATAATGCGCCCGAATACCCGCCACCAACTGTTTCTTTTCTTCCCCGATCGATACCCGGAGTATCCACAATTTATCCGCGTTCGGATGCGGTTCAACCGCGTCAATTTGCGCGATTTTAAACTCCAACTGCTGAAAATCCTTTATCGAAACCATCCCTGCCTCCCCATTATCGCCGGACGTCCACGCTATGCCCAGGCGTGTCTTATCCTTGTATGATTGTTGATTTGGCGCGTATCTTAGCATAAAAGAGCCATATGTCCAAAAGCAGGTGAATGCGGGCTTTACATTCTGGCTTCAGTGAAAGTTGACTCAATAAACATGCAAGTGTTTCAAAATAAACAACTTACGCTAAATCATTTTCCCTTGATTTCGAAGGGCGCCGTGATATAATCTGATTTCTTTATTTCTGACGGCCATGAACATCTGAATGTTGTTGATTGCGGCCGATAATCGTTCCGTCGTGATGATGATGAAAAATTTTTTTGCTCAAAAACGACGCTAAGGCAGAAAGGGCCTTCTAGGGGGATTACTCATGGGAAAAATAAAAATTGCAATTGCCGGCACCGGTAATTGCGCGGCGTCACTCGTCCAGGGGATTGAACATTACCGCCAGATCCGGAAACAAAAAAATCCGGAAATTATCGGCGTCATGAACATGGAAATGAGCGGTTATTATCCGGATGACATTGAAGTCGTCGCGGCATTTGATATCGATAAAAGAAAAGTCGGAGAACGGCTGGACGTCGCGCTCGACGCCAAACCCAATTGTGTTTTCAAAGTTTTCGAAAAACTTCCCAAAAGCAAAATCATGGTCGAGATGGGGCCGCTGGTTGACGGCGTATCCGCTCACATGAGCAATTATCCCGAACACAGGACTTTCGTCGCCGCCAAGAGAAAACCCGCGAACGTGGAAAAAATCCTCCGGGACACCGGTGCCGATATTCTCATGAATTACCTTCCGGTCGGTTCCGAAGAAGACACCAAGGCGTATGCCGAAGCGTGCCTGAAAACAGGCGTGAGCTTTATCAATTGCATTCCCGTTTTCATCGTGTCCAATCCGGAATGGGCGCGGCGGTTTGAAATGAAACGCATTCCCTGCGTCGGAGACGACATCAAGGCGCAAATCGGAGCCACGATTCTCCATCGAACACTCGCAAAACTGTGTTCGGACCGGGGAGTTAAAATCGACCGGACCTATCAGCTCAACACCGGAGGAAACACCGACTTTTTGAATATGCTCAACCGGGACCGGCTTCGTTCCAAAAAAGTGTCAAAGACCGAAGCGGTGCAAAGCCAGCTTGGGAATCCGCTGGAAGATGAAAATATTCACATCGGCCCGTCCGATTACGTTCCCTGGCAAAACGACAACAAGGTCTGTTACTGCCGGGTCGAGGGGCGCGGATTCGGAGGGTTTCCGGTTACTATCGAGACGCGGCTGTCGGTGGAAGATTCCCCGAACAGCGCGGGAGTCGCGATTGACGCGATTCGCTGCTGTAAAATCGCCCGTGACCGGAAAATCGGCGGCCCTTTAACGTCAATTGCCGCTTACACGATGAAACACCCGCCCAAACAGATTCCGGATACCGAAGCCAAGGAGCTTGTCCGAAAATTCGTCCAGGGAACTTGCGCGCGTTAAATGTCATTTTTGTTGCGGTCTTGCTGTCGCTTACCGGCATCGTAAACGGGGCGGCAGCGACAGGCCCGGCCAACCAGACAGTTTTTGATTCCGACAGCGAATCCGCCTCTCAAATCCGAAGCGCTCAAATCCGTTTTGATACGCTAAAAGCCACACTTGAAATCGGAGTGCCCCATCCTTCGGCACCTTTAATCCAATGGACAAGCGCGGTGATCGCGTTTAGAAACAACCCTAACGCCCTCTACCTCAAGGCCTACCAACCGCTGATTCCGGTTTATTTCATCATGAACGCGTCCCCCGAGAAATTCCGGCTTTTTGTTCCGCGGATTTACACCGTTTTCAAAGGCAATAATCGGATTTTTGAGTTCTCACCCGACATTGATCTCAAACTGATTCCGCAGGATTTACTGGAAATTTTTCAACCCGCTGTTCCGGATTCCCTGCGCGTTGAAAATAAATTGTCAGGGGCGGAAGTGGTTTTCATGCTTAAAGACAGGAACGGCCGCGTCCAGCGCGAAATTGAAGTGGATTCACACCGCCGGCCGAAACGGACCGTGGTGTACGCGGAATCCGGCTTTCCACGGCTTGAGATAACACAATCGGACTGGAAAACGATTGACGGGATTGAATTTGCCTTTAATTGGCGGATTCGCCGGTTTCTGCCGAAACCGAACGTTCTGCTGGTTAAATTCAAGAAAATCCGGATGAATCCCGCCGTCAACCCAGGTTGGTTCGATTTTTCATTTCCGGAAGAGGCGAAAGTCGTTGAATTGACCGAAGCGTAACACTCGGGATTTCTGAAAAAAACACTGACGGCCGCGGATTACCGTTCTATTTCGGCTTCCGAAGTCACGGTAGGAATTAATCCGCCGCCACGCGAAATATTAATGACCGATTCATCGCTTAAACGCGAGAAACTTCCCGCGTAAGCGCCGTCAAAGACAAAACAGCTTGTGCTGGCCTTCTTCATCACAAATTCAAGTTTGTCATTGACCACCGCGGGCACGCGAATCACGGGAATCTCCATATATTCCTGCATAATCCAGTTTGATTTCAACGCTTTATCGATTGCCCGGTTCCATTCTTCGTCGCGAGTTTCCCTGCCGATCGTGATGTCCTTGCTTCCGTAACCGTCCGCGGGCTTCAGGACAAGCGACTCTTTCTCGTCCTTCAAAAAATCCACCATGTAAATTTTTTTGCCGCCGTAAAATTTTTCCGCGTCGGAAATCCGCCGCGTCCACGGCAGACAGTCCCGTTTCAACGCATTTTCCTTGTCCGAAAAGAAATGGTCGTATCCGGGATTGGTCAATATCGAGAGGGCGACCTTGGACGCCGCCACATTTGAACGAAGCGAATTGACCAGGCAGACGGCTTTGTCGCGATACGCCTGGATAAAATCCCGGACTTCATCCAGTTTCTCCAAGAGCTCGCGCACAAGAATCCTGCGATAGATCAAATCCACCCTGAAATTGCCTTGATAAAGTTTTCCGGATTTGTATCGCAATTCCCTGGGATCCGCCACGGTCGTTTTATACCCTTTTTCCTCAAAAAAGTTTTTGAGCAGTTCCAGCTCGGCGCGCGTCCTGACATTTTTCCAGTCAAGGATCGCAATCCGGGGCGTTTCATAACCGCCGAACTCCTCATAAACATTTAACAGCGCGTCCAGCAGCTTCTGGGAACGCACTTCGCGCTCAAAATGAAACTCCTCAAAAAACTCCTGAAGCCCTTCCTGATCAAAAATCATCCGTTCCAAAAGATCGGTATACGCCATCCCGCCCGTCGCGTCGCAGCTAAACTCCATGAATTTAACTTTCTCGCCTTCAATAAAACAGTCGAGCCGGCTGATCACGGAAGTGCGGGAATAACCCGGATCGATCTTGATTAATTCTACCGCCTCGGGCGGCATGTTAAAAGCATCCCGGATCAGCGGATCCGTAAAATAAAGGCCGGCCAGCCGGTCAATCATCCGCACGAGCGTGCCCGCAACCGTATGCAAAAGGCGTGACTGTTTTTTGGTAATGAAGTGGGGCTTGTAAAAAACCGGAATCGTGAACCGGCCGTATTTGGCGTAGCTGTGGTGCAGTGTTTCTTCAAACGCCCTGATAGCCCGGACCGCATCACCGGGTTGAGCGCTTAAAAACTGCTCATACGCGTTGTTGACATTTTGATCCGGGTCGATAGAAATACGCATCACGCACCTGTCGGTAAACACCGTAAATTATTTTTTAAGTTATCGGCCAAAACAAGAAAATGCTAACGCTTGCTTTGAAAAAATATCCCGGCTAAACCGCCAGTTTATCGATCTGAGCCCTGACCTGGATCGATGAATTCAGCAACGCCTTGCGCTGTTCATCCG
>CAZFUU010000037.1:0-10615 GCA_964522565.1 uncultured bacterium
CGCCGAACTGCTTAAAAAACGCTTTTAGAGAGCCGAGATCCTTCAACCATTCCTCAGGCCGGATCGCGAACAACTCAGTGATTGCCCGCTCATTCAATGAAAGCCCCGACAAATCCAGACCGTCCGGTTTCGGAACATATCCGACCGGCGTTTCAAGCGCGTCAACGGTTTCTTCGCAGCGATTTAAAATCCACTCCAGCACCCGGATATTTTCACCGAAACCCGGCCATAAAAATTTTCCGTCATCGTCCCGGCGAAACCAGTTCACATGAAAAATTTTCGGCTGTTTTTTCATGTTCGCCCCCATATTCAGCCAATGAGCGATGTAATCTCCCGTGTTATATCCGCAAAACGGAAGCATGGCCATCGGATCGTGCCGCAATTCTCCGTAAGTGCCATATTGCGCCGCGGTGCGTTCAGAGGCCATTTGGGCGCCTACAAAAACGCCGTGCCGCCAATTCAAACTCTCATACACAAGCGGAACGGTGAAAGTCCGTTTCCCGCCGAAGACAATCGCCGATATGGGAACGCCTTCCGTGTTTTCGTGAAGTTCCTTTGAATAAGTCGGACACCGTTCGATGGATACCGTAAAACGGCTGTTCGGATGCGCTCCTAAAACCGCCTTCCCTTCAGCGTCCCTGAGACCGGGTTTCCAGGGATTCCCCTTCCAGTCAATTCCTCCGGCAGGCGGTTCTCCATCCTTGCCTTCCCACCAAACGGTTCCGTCCGGGCACAAAACAACATTGGTGAAAATCGTATCCCGCTTGATTGTTTCCATCGCGATCGGATTGGTTTTATAACTCGTTCCGGGCACCACGCCAAAAAAACCTTTTTCGGGATTAACCGCTCGCAGCGTTCCGTCCTTGCCGATTCTCATCCACGCGATATCATCCCCGACCGTCCAAATCCGGAATCCCTTGTGTTGGAGTCCTTCGGGCGGAATCAGCATCGCGAGATTTGTTTTTCCGCAAGCGCTGGGAAACGCGGCGGCAATATATTTGGTCTCTTTGCCCGGACGTTCGATCCCCAGAATCAGCATGTGCTCTGCCAGCCAGTTCTCCTTGCGCCCGATCCAGCTTGCAATCCGCAATGCGAGGCATTTTTTCCCGAGAAGCACATTTCCGCCATATCCGGAACCGACGCTCCAAATCGTGTTATCCTCCGGAAAATGAAGAATCAGCCGCTTGTTGATATCCAAATCCGCCTTGCTATGAAGACATTTGGTATAAGTGCCGTTTGTACCGAGTTCAGCCAGGACTTCCTTGCCCATCCGCGTCATCATCCGCATATTCAGCACAACATAGATACTGTCGGTTAATTCCACGCCGATCTTCGCAAAACGGGATCCCATAGGCCCCATCATAAAAGGAATCACATACATCGTCCTGCCCTTCATCGCTCCCTTGAAGAGTTTACCGGCTTTTTCATATCCTTCCTGGGGATCCATCCAATTATTGGCGGGGCCCGCGTCTTCGCGGTTTTTCGTGCAGATATAGGTCAAATGTTCCGTGCGAGCCACATCGTTTTGAGCGGTCCGGTGCAAGACACAACCGGGCATCTTTTCCTGATTAAGTTCGAATAACTCTCCGGAAATGAACGCCTCTTTTTCCAATCGTCGTTTTTCGGCTTCCGTGCCGTCACACCACACAATTCTGTCCGGCTGGCATAACTCCGCCATCTGATTGACCCAGTTCAAAAGCTCCGAATGTTTAACCGACCCTTTTGGTTTAGCATTCTCATTTCTCATATTCACATGATCCCTTTTGTAAAAAATGGTTGAATCCGCCATCCTGATTTCCGAATCAACCGTTTCGATCGATGACTGCCGCCGGCAAAATCCGGAAATATGGGCGATATTCTACAAAACTTCTTTCGAAAAGGAAAGGAAAGTTGAAAGAAAGTTCAAGAAAGTCAAGAAACACGCATGACTTCGTCGCGAGAAGTAAGGCCGGCTTTCACTTTTGCCAGCCCGCTTTCACGCAGCGGCCGCATTCCCTTGCGCGTGGCTGCTTCCCGGATATCCATCGCCGTCGCGCCGTCCCCGAGCATATTCTTAATCTCGTCATCTATGACCATAAATTCATGAATGACCGTCCGGCCATAATAGCCGGTTTGGTTGCATTCCCCGCATCCCACGGCGACATATTCGTCGTCTTTCTGCGCCTTGCAGTGAGGACACAACAGCCTGACAAGCCGCTGCGCGATTACGCATTCCAGGCTGGAAGCCACCAAATACGGCTGCATGCCCAAATCGATCAGACGCGTCAACGCGCCCACGGAATCATTCGTGTGCAACGTTGAAAACACCAAATGCCCCGTCAAGGAAGACCGAATCGCGATTTCAGCCGTTTCAGCGTCACGGATTTCTCCCACCATCAGGACGTCCGGGTCATGGCGAAGCATGTGACGAAGCCCGATGGCAAACGTCAAATCAATCTTAGGATGGACCTGCATTTGAATAATCCCGTCCAACTGGTACTCGACCGGATCTTCAACCGTAATAATTTTCCTTCCGACGTCGTTCAATTCGCTCAACGCGGCATAAAGCGTCGTCGTTTTTCCGCTTCCCGTAGGGCCCGTCAGTAAAATCACGCCGTAAGGTTTTTTCAAAACCTGCCGCAAATGATTCAGGCATTCGGGATCGAACCCCAAATTATCAAGTTTCAGCAGCCGAGCCGGCGAAAGGATCCTGATGACGAGCGACTCCCCAAACGCCGTCGGTAAAATCGAAACCCGCAGGTCAAGTTCCTCGCCCTGGACGCGAATTTTAATTCTTCCGTCCTGCGGAAGCCGCCGTTCTGAAATATCAAGATTCGCCATGATTTTGATGCGGGAAATAATGCTCGCGTGAAATTCCCGGATTTGACCCGGAACACTCGCTTCCTGTAAAATTCCGTCGATCCGGTACCGGACGCTCAACCGGTCCGCGAAGGGCTCAATGTGAATATCGCTGGCGCGTTTCTTTTGCGCGTCAATCAACAACTGATTGACCAGTTCGCGTATCGAAGATTCGCCGATTGTCGCCTCGATGGACTCCGCCGTCGCGGCCTCTGTCTGCGCCGTGCCCTGTTGAAGCTGAGAAGCGCGGCGTTCCCTCGCCAAACTCTCGACAATCGAAGCGCCCAGCCCGTAATGTTTTTGCATCGCTTCGGCCACCTTTTCGCGCTCAGCCAGCACCACCTGGATTTCAGTCCCTAAAATCGCGCTAAGCTCTTGCAGGACATCAAAATCGGGCGGTTCATTTAACGCCAGAACCAGCTTGTTGCGTTCAAATCCTATCGGGAAAATTTCATAATGCTGAGCGACTTTCGGAGGAACGCGTTTGATTACGTCTTTCGGAATGTCCAATTGCGCCGGATTCACAAGCCGCAAATCGAATTGATCCGCCAGAAGCTCCACCAGCTTCGATTCGCTGATATACCCGAACCGTACCAGAATCTGCCCCAAAAACTCGCCCGTTTCCTTTTGAACGCTTAACGCGTGGTCAACCTGTTCGAGTGTGATCATTTTTTTTCTCAGCAGCTCTTCGCCGATGAAATAATTTTTCTTTTTCCGTATCATAAGATTGTCCGTCCTTTAATTTGGCGCTATATCTGTGCCAGCGTAATCTGAACCCGTATCAAGCCGTCACGCTCCGATCTTGAAGTGGCCGAAAAATATTTCACATACACATAATCTTCCGCCTTGGCAATTTCGTTCAGGAAAGAAATGAAATCTCCGACTTTTCCTTCGACGATCAGGTCGATTTCCGTTTTTCTTCGGCCCGAGTTGTCCCTGCCCGAATTCGGCCTGAGTTCCTGAAGCGAAAGCTTTTGGGTGCTCACCAAATTTTGAACTTGTTGAATCCACAAATTATCGTCCAACTCCTTTGGAGGCGGCAGCGAGGCCGTTTCAAGGATACTCTGATACATCCGCGTCTTCTCTTCCCGCTGTTCGGACAAAACCACGCTTAAATGATATTCCTTTTTGGCGGCGTTCATTTGCCGCTCAAACGAATCCTTCATGTGGAACAAAAGCAGCGCCAATATCACGCATGCCCCGATCCCCATCCACAACCATTCACGGCGAGTCAATTGACCCCATGTCTTCATGGCGCCTCCAGCGATTTAAGCGCGCAAGTCACCGTAAAATTAAACAGCGCCGCGCCCCGTTCTCCGCGCTCCGATTGAACCCGTTCGACTTTCACCCGTCCAAACAAATCGGATCTGCCGAGTTTCGAAATAAATTGGTCGATTTGGGCCTGCTGGGGAGCATTGCCGTTCAATACCAGCGACGCCGAGCTCTCATCGTATTCCACCTCCGCCAACAGGACGTCCTCGGGAATCATCTCCCGAAGCTCCGTCAACGCCAAAAGCGGCGTTGATTTTTTCTCATAAAAATTCCGGACGCCGGACGCTTCCGATCTCATTTTTCTCACTTCACGGACAGAATCGGAAAACCGGCTGACCCGGTAATTGAACCAGCCCAATTGCATCAAAATCGCTGCCGCCTGAATCAACGCCAGACAGAGAATCGCCCCGGCAAGAACCGCTGCCGAAACCGTTAATTTTGAATAACTCCGGGTTTTACTGATTTGATTCCGGATTTCCTTATGAATCGGAAGGGTGTAATCATACACCTCTTCGCAATTCCGGGATCCGACAACGGAACTCAGCAATAAAATATCTTCCTGCCCTTCTTCGCTTGGAACCTGTTTAATCAAAAAAGATTGGTCGAATTGAATCATTTGAAGTGTGTGCACTTCGCCACCCATCAAAATCATATCGGGTTTTCGCCGCCATTCTCTCTGATAACTCATCAGGGACGATTCTATCGCCTCCTGAATCGCAAACGTCTGATAACCCGACTGCGAAATCCAGCGGCTCTGCAGCATCATATAATCCTCGAAAAAAAGAAGTTCCATCTGTCCCGAAAACGCGTACAAAAAAACCGTGTGACGTTCCAGCTTTTCGTGAGCGAGAATGTGCGTGCGGTAGAACCAGGCCAGGGCCTCGGTCGAAAGTGTGATGCGATTCGGAACGATGCCGTACGCTTCGAGCTTTTTCATTTGCTCGGACAAAACATTTTTTGAAATTCCGAAAAGCAATACCTGCGATCTGCCCCCTTCTTCGGCCTCCTGGATAATCTGGTGCAGAATGACTTCTTCGGTCAGGTAGGGAATTTCCGCCTGAATCCGGTTGGAAATCGCATGTTCCGTCTGTCCGGCGTCCGTCTCCGGCAGCGTGAAAACTTTCACGAATGAAACGCTTCTCAATACCAAATGAATCCACGTGGGTTTTCGCGTCTGGTAAGAAGATATTTTTTTCCGGAATTCGGAAATCATCCCGGTGTCCAGAACTCCTTCCGTTTCAAGCGGTATTCTTTCCCTGCCAATCGTGCGACAACCGCCGGACACCCCCTCGACAAAACAAATCACCAATTCTTCGTTCGAAAAATAAGTGATACCGTATAACTGTGATTTTCTTAAAAAAGATTTCATAACCTGGTTTCCCGCCACGATAATATTTCCAAAGGCACCGTCACCGGTGTCCTCGGCCGCGCCAACCGAAGGGCTCCCGGTTTCGGCGACATCCTGGGAATGTGCCTCTGTCCCAAAACTGCCTGAACCCGGATCCCGCCTCCCCGTTCCAGTTTAGGCGTGACCGTTACCGAATAATACTCCGAATTTGATTTTAAAAAAACCAATAATTGCCGGACGAGTTGCCGCATGCGCCAATCCTTGGCGCTAACCTGTGGGTCAAAACCCAACCGACTCAAAAACTGCGCGTCCCGTAAATCCTCCCGGGTAAAATACCGGTCAGGGCCCGTCACGACACTGCCGGTCTCCAGCTCTCCGTCCCGAAACGCCTGTATCCGGTCAAACAGATTTTGTTTCATGGAATCATCGCCGACCAGACTTGCAATCAACGCCTCTAAAATCAAAGGTTGCACCGTATTGATATTCAGCTTCATCATCCTGTCTGGCCTCGCATATACCGTTAAAAAAGGGGTGATCGCATCGACATCTTCGGGTTGAACCTCCTGTATCAGATGAAGCTCTTCCAAACTCTCAAACGGCGCGTTCTTGTTTTTGAACCCACCGGACGGACGGCCACCCATGGAATAAGTTCCCCGCCACGCCAGGATGCTTCCGGCCAATTTCTTGGGTTCCGTTTTAAATTCGTACCCTCGCTTCTTCAACAATTCAAAAAACGCCGTTAATGCCTTTTCCTGGACACTGTTAATATTAATCTTACCATCTTCATCGGCAATTTGCAGTTCAAACTGTTTTGAAAATTCCATGGCGGCAAATTCCTTGGGTTCACCGTACCATGGGTCAAAAACCGAATCGACGTCCCTGTTTTCATCCGAATCGATAAAAAAACGCGCCAGATTAATTGCCGTCATCGCCTGGATGCCGGCCGAAGAACTCGCCATCTGATACCCTTCGATCTTGGTCGCCAGGCGGGTGCGAATCGCCACGCTCATCGCAAACAGCGAAAACAGCAAGAGCACCCATATAAATATAATCAGTACGCTTCCGTTCCGCTTCATTTATTGACTCCCAAGCAGCACCCCGTGAGGAATCAGGATGTCAAACGTTTGCTCTTCCCTGCCAAACACGTCACCGCGCACCGTCAGCCGGATTCCGCGAGGGATTCCGATGTATGGCTCATTCGTCCATTCCCTTTCCCAGATCAACTCGTCGCTTTCTCCCACCGCCAGAAATTCGAAACGGCATATATTTAAATTCGAAAAAACCGTTTCTCTTTGCTCTTTTCTGCGGTCTTTGAATTTTCTTTTCAATTTCTGTTCCGTTCGAAACAACGTCCGCCCCTTGAATTCATATTCGACCAGATAAAGATCGTCTTCGGCCCCTTTTTCCGTATAGCGGGTAAGTTTCGCGGGAAAACGAAGTTTGTTTTCCCCGCCGGTGAAATGATGCTCGGCGTCCTTATGGAAATACGCGAAAGAGCGCCGCAATTCCTGCCCGAATTGAATCAGAAAAATATCAGCTTCGCGCCCGGTCACCAAGTTCTCTTCCATTCGTTTGTAGGCCAAAATCCCGGTCCCGAAGCTGGTGTGAAGCACCACCATCAAAGTGGAAACAATCGCCAGCACAACCAGAAGCTCCACCATGCTGAATCCGCACCGCTTCCCTTGTTTCGCGCGCGACCCATCACTTAACATGCAGCAACTTGACATCATCTCAGCCGTTCCCTTTTTACCGACCCGGCGCGGATGTGCTGATATTATCCGAACTGGATTTGAACAATACCGTTTCAGTTTCTAAAAGCTCTCTTCGCCTGTCCTTCGTAACCGCCAGGCGCACATGATAGTAATCCATTTTTTTTTCGGCCATTTTCCGGCTGGTTTGAATTTGGGCGCTGCTTCCTGCGCCCGGTTGTTCTCCGGATTCGGCTTCGGCGCTTCTGATCATGGGTGTCACGCTTATTGCGCACCGGTAATCAGAACCCCTTCTGCCTGGATCCAAAGGAACATTCACATCGCCGCCGGCCGGCAAATCCATCATTCCGGGATTGGCGAACCACGGAAAGACAAACTTCTCAACCCATCCGCCAACCTCCCGCCGCTCGACATTCCGCTGGCTTACGAAAAGAGATTCCCCGAAAACCCGCAAAATCCCCGGAATCGCGACGGACAAAAATATGAGCGCGACAAACGTCTCAAACAGCAAACCGCCCCGCCGCGCGTTTTTTGGTTCAGGCATGATCCTTGACCTCAAAAATACCGAGACGGTTTTTAATCGTCACGGTGATTAATCTTCCCGACGAATCTGAAATTTCAAACGCATTCCCCGTCACGGTTCCGTCGGGAAAAAAGAAAACGCCGTTGCCTTTTTTCAATCGAATGTCCATGCGGCTGTCTTCCCTCAATTTCCGGGCGTGCGGCAGTCTGGTTTCCGCGAATTTACCGGATGAATCCGCAACCGACGTCGTCAAGCCCTTCCCTTCCTCCGCAACACCAAGCCGATACGCCTGGCCTTCCTCAATCGCTCTAAACTGAACGTAACGGAGATAAGAGGTCAGTTCCTTGACATATTGATCGGTGCTTCTGGCTTCGAAACTTTGCATGAACCGGACGGTCGCAAGCCCCGCAATCACCGCGACCAGCGCAATCACCACAATCAGCTCAATCAGAGTGAACCCCGTTAGAGATAAGAAACGCGTTCTGCGTTTCTGTGATGTCCCTTTAACGGATGTTTCTACTCTCATGTCACTATTTTTCCAATAACGAGGGGCGATTTAGCATCTCTAACGGGGTAAACCCCGACTTCTTACGCATGCGCCTGTACCCAGGCCTCTTCGAATTTCTGAACCGAAGGAAATTTGCGCTGATAATTGGAAGAAAACGCCTCATCCAGGTTTTTGCCGTCCCTCAGATCCCGGCAGAACTGAATGAACCGATCGGGCGGGCCGCCGCTTTTCAGGAGGAAGCGAACCATGCTCTGCGATTGCGCGTAAAACTGGGCGGCCTGAGAGGTCGAATACTCCTGAATGGACCGGATGCCGTTTAATTGATCTGCAGGGATCCATTTCTTTTCGGAAATACTTTGGCGGACCAAACGGTCAAAAATTTCCCGTTTCTCCAATTCCTGGGACATGGCGATTCCTTCATCGAGCCACAAAGGAATACTGGCGTTGTCCAGCCCGACAAAATCGCGGAAAACCAGATGCGCCAGCTCATGAGGCAAAATAGAATCCAAAAACGTTTCCGCCCCTTCGTATGAAACAATCATTCTTTTGCCCGGAACCGCGAACCCGCTCGACCACGCCGCCGCATTCGGACTTGACGATAAAAAATCCTGACGAGTAGGATATAAAAAAATCTTGCACCGGTTTTCCCAAAGCCAGAATTGACTGCGCCTCGGGTATCCCAAATCCGAGGCGATCCGGTTGTAATACTGTTCCGCCTTTTTCATCACCGCCATCGGATAACTCGCGCCGGAACCTCGATAATGCACGATGAAATGCGTGCCCTTCAGCTCGTTCCAGTCCCCCTCGACTTGCCCCCACACATGCGGCAAACCGCATAACAAAACAACCAGGCACAAAAGATACGGGCGGATCTTAAAATTCATTATTGAACCACCAAACTCATTTCAAAAATGGGCAGAAGCAGGCTGATGACCAAAAAGCCCACCACCAGCCCGATCGCCAAAATCAGCATGGGTTCCAAAAATGTGCTCAGGACCTTGATTTTCCGGTCCAGTTCACGGTCGTAAAAATTCGCGATTTTATCGAACGCTTCATCCAGCGTGCCGGTCGCCTCTCCGACCGACAGAAAATTTCGGCCAAGTTCCGGAAACCACTCGGTTGCCCGCACAGCGTCCTGCAATGTCGAGCCGCGGATAATTTGTTCGCGAATGTCTTCCATGGACTCCTGAATCACCGGATTCCAAATCACGTCCTTGCTCGCGCGGACCGCCTCCACGAGCGGAACACCGCTGCGCAGCAGCATGCTCCACGTCCGGGTCAGGCGCACAAAATCGGTAAGAAAAAACATACGATCCAAGAATGGAATTTTAGACATGATGCCGTAAAAAAATAATTTTCTTTTTTCTGCGGCCATGGATTTCAGCAACACCCAGAACCCGGCAATGATGCCAATCGGAAGCAAAAATCCACCGCGGCTTAAAAAATCCGCGGTCGCCAGCAGGATCGTCGTGACCAGCGGAAGATCGGCTTCCCACAAATCGAATACCGATTTCAATTTCGGCACCACGAACACAAGCAAAATAAAAACCGTTAAAATTCCCACGCCGGCTACCAGTGCCGGGTAGGAAAGCGCCTGAATAATCCGGCTCCGAATTTCCGCCCGGTGGGCAAATGACCTGGCAAGCTCAGTGCACACCGTTTCCAAATGACCGCTGGCTTCAGCCGCCCGCAGCATACCTGCGACAATCCGGTCAAACACGGAGGTTTCTTCCGCCAAGGCGTCCGAGAAACGTTCCCCTGTCCTGATTTTCGCGATCACCCGCTGAATGGCCTGATTCATGTGCTTGTTTTTGGTCGCCGTTTGGACAAATTCGAGTGCCTGCAAAAGCGGAATCCCGGAAACCAGCAAAGTCGCCAACTGGTCAAAAAAATCTGAAATCTGCTGAGCGCCGGGTTTCGCCAAAGACAATCGAATCCGCGGCTTTGACACCGATTTATCTCCGGATTTTTTCTCGCGGGATTTGGCGGAATGCGGAGTTTTCCCTATCCGGGTGCTTCTGATAATGGTCGGCTTATTCGGACGCTCGTTTACGGGTTCCATATTGATACCGGCCCTGTGATGATTTTGTTTTACGTTTCAACGGCCGTGCCCTCCGCGAAAAAAAATATCCCGAAGGGACGTCTGCGCTCGCTACGCCTGCGCCGTTAATTCGAATCGTAATTTCAACATTTCGCGTTCGGAATCCATGCCGCGGGGAAATTCAGGAAAAGGGCCGGCGTTTTCATTGATCGCGCGTAAGATTTCCGACCTTAACTTCTTGTTCTGAACGGGTCCGTAATCCGAAAAAGCGACGTTTTCCAGGATCCCGTCCCGGCGAACGGTCATCGCCAAATCCACGGTGCCATTCAGCTGTTTCAGGTCGCCGATATGGGACAGGGCCGTGGAGCGCTCGGCT
>CAZFUU010000038.1:0-10610 GCA_964522565.1 uncultured bacterium
GCTATTTGGTATTCCAAGTGGCTGTGCGGATAATGCGCCAGCCGCACTATGTTGACACCCATATCGGCCATCCATTGCCAATCACGAAGCGACTCCTCATCGCCCACCGCGTTCCACGCATATTCGTTTTGATCATGCCGTGGAAGTGAAGGGCTGGCGGCTGCAGTGGAACGGAGACCCTGTCAATGACGGACAACAAGTTTAAATATTGTTACGGCCCTGTCGTGTCGTGGCGGCTGGGGCGCTCCCTCGGAGTCGATCCGATTTCGGGGCCGCGGAAAATTTGTGATTTTGACTGTGCGTATTGTCAACTCGGGAAAACGGACGTTTTTGAAAGCGAACGCAGGATTTTTGTGCCGACGGAAGCTATTATTTCCGAACTCGGGATGTTTCCGTCCGGCGAAATCGATTTTGTGACGCTTTCAGGCGCGGGAGAGCCGACGCTCGCGAAAAATCTGGGCGAAATCATCGGCGAAATCAAAAAAATACGCAAAGAACCCGTGGCCGTTATTACGAATTCCTCTTTGATGGGCCGCCGGGACGTCCGTGACGAGCTGTGCCTGGCGGATGTTGTGCTCGCGAAAGTTGACGCCTCAACCGCGGACCTTTTCCGCCGCCTCAACCGCCCGATGCCAGGAATTGATTTCAACGCCTGCGTCGAGGGATTGGCCGAATTCCGCAAAATATACCGGGGGCGGCTTGTGCTTCAGATGATGTTTATCGCGGCCAATCACGGATACACGCTTGAGATGGCGTCACTCGCGGAGCGGCTACAGCCGGACGAAATCCAAATCAACACGCCTCTCCGGTTGAGTGGGATTTTCCCGCTGTCGGCGCCGGAATTGAGGCGCACGACGGAATATTTCAGGAGTTATTTCAAGGACAAGATCAAAATTTGGGACGTTTACGAGGCCGGCGGCGATCAGGCCAAACGGGTGGACGACCCGGAAGTCGAAAGACGGCACGGTCAGACGGGACAATCGAAACAAGGAGAATAAGGAAATGAGAAAACCGATTAATACCGGCCTGGGTGAAATTGCCAAACGCGGAAGCCGGATTTTGACCGAGGGCAAGCACATGCTTCCGGCCGCTTCGCTGATGATGGCGACGGGTGTTATTTCCTCGCTGTCCAACCGCCAGAAACCCTTTGTGACGGTGATTAATTCCTACACCACCCATATTCCGGGGCATATTCATTTGAACGTGCTGGGCGAGCGCCTGGTGGCGCGGTTGAAGGAAAAAGGGTTCAATGTCTGGTACGCCAATATCGGCGCGGCGGTCTGCGACGGAATCGCGATGGGGCATTTCGGAATGAAATATTCACTGCCGTCCCGCGAATTAATCGCCGACCAGATCGAGACGATTATCGGCGCACACCCTTGCGACGGCTGGATCGGGATTGGCAACTGCGACAAGATTATTCCCGCGATGCTGAACGCGATGGTGCGGATCAATCTTCCTTCCGTTTATGTCAGCGGCGGGCCGATGCTGGCCGGGCACAACAATTCGGATTTGATCAGTGTGTTCGAAGGCGTCGGCAGTGAAGTGGCGGGTGTCCTATCCGAACGCGACCTGGAAGGCCTTGCCGAATCCGCCTGCCGGACGTGCGGAAGCTGTGCGGGCATGTTTACGGCCAATTCAATGAATTGCCTGGCGGAGGCGATTGGGCTGGCACAGCCCGGCAACGGCACGATTCCGGCCGCCCGCTGGACAAACAAGGGCCGGTTTGAATGGGAAATAAACCCGAAGCGGATTAAACTGGTGGAACGCGCCGCCGAGACGATTGATTCGCTTATTAAGAAAAATGTCCGGCCGCTCGATATTGTGACGAAAGCATCGATCGACAACGCGTTTATTCTCGATTTGGCGATGGGCGGATCCACCAACACCGTGCTTCACACGCTGGCGCTTGCCGAAGAAGCCGGAATCCGTTACCCGCTGAAGCGAATCAATCAACTTGCGGCCGTGACGCCGACGGTGTGCAAGGTGTCTCCGTCAAGACCCGAGGTTCACATTGAAGATGTGGACAGAGCGGGCGGAATCCCGGCGATTTTGAAAGCGGTTCATCTGGACGGCCGCGCGCCGCTGAATCTCGAATTAAAAACCTGTACCGGCCAGCTGAAGGACTGCGTCCTGAGCGCGCCTGACGCGGACGACAATATTATTCGAACGGGCAAAAATGTGTTTTCGGAAAAGGGCGGGCTGGCGATTCTTTACGGAAATCTCGCGCCGAACGGCGCGGTCGTGAAAGTGGCCGGCGTCGAGCCCGGCATGATGAAATTTTCTGGCCGCGCGAAATGTTTTAATTCACAGGAAGCGGCGCTCGAGGCGATTTTGAAAGAAAAAGTCAACGAAGGCGACGTCGTTGTGATTCGTTACGAAGGGCCCCGGGGCGGGCCTGGAATGCAGGAAATGCTGACGCCGACGGCGGCGTTAAAAGGCCGCGGCATCAAGGCGGCGCTGATTACCGACGGGCGTTTTTCGGGCGGGACCCGCGGCCTTTGTATCGGCCATATTTCGCCGGAAGCGGCGGCGGGCGGGCCGATCGCTGCCGTTCGGACGGGAGATAGAATTGAAATTGACGCGGTGAAGAAAACAATCAGGGTGGATTTAAACGCGCGGGAAATCAAAAAACGGCTTGCCGCCCTGAAACCTTTTAAACCGAAAGTGACAGGCGGCTGGCTGGGCCGTTACGCCCGGCATGTTTTGAGCGCGGACACCGGCGCGGTGATGGATAATTGCAGGTAACGCTTTAAAGAATTGATCAATCCTGATATATGTAAAAGGCAGCTAAGCTGATGCCGGGAAATGCCCCGCTGCTCAAACAGTTCCTGCGCTGCCCGCAGGCTTCGTTTTGAAGAACAAAACGTGCGGGCAGCTCGGAAAACTCGCCTCGGGGGATTTCCCGGCATCAGCAAACTTAATGGATGAGGATATGAACCGCAAAATTGTTGTGGCTCTCGATTTGGGTACGACCGGCAATCGCGCGATCGCGTTTGCCAAGGACGGGACCGTTGCCGCCAAATCCTATTATGAATTTTCGCAGATTTTTCCTCAGCCCGGATGGGTCGAACACGACCCGATGGAAATTGTTTCCACGACGTTTCGCGCGCTGAAGGAAGTACTCGCGGAAGTCGGCGCCGAAAATGTCGCCGCGATCGGGATTACCAACCAGCGGGAAACGACGATTCTGTGGGATCGCGCAAGCGGCAAGCCGGTTTACAACGCGATTGTCTGGCAGTGCCGGCGCACGGCGGATATTTGCGGGAAACTCAAAGGCAAACGGAATTTTTTAAAGAAACGCACGGGCCTGTTCCTGGACCCTTATTTTTCCGCGACAAAAATCAAATGGATCCTCGACCGGGTGCCCGGCGTCAGGGAGCGCGCCGAGCGCGGCGAAATCTGTTTCGGAACGGTTGATTCCTGGATTCTGTGGCACTTGACCGGCGGCAAGGTGCACGCGACCGAGCCGAGCAACGCCTCGCGGACGCTGATTTTTAATATCAAAACGCTGAAATTTGATTCGGCGCTTCTCAAAATTTTTAACATTCCGCCGCGCGTCCTTCCCGAGGTCCGGGATTCGGACGCGCTTTTCGGGGCAACCGATCCCAAAATCACGGGCCAGGCGATTCCGGTCACGGGAATTCTCGGCGACCAGCAGGCCGCCCTTTTCGCGCACGCGGGCTGGGAAAAGGGCGTGGTCAAAAACACCTACGGCACCGGCCTTTTTGTGATGACGGTGGTGAAAGAAAAAATTCCGAATCCCAAACGGCTGATCAGCACGGTGGCATGGAAACTTCGCGGCAAAACGGAATACGCGGTCGAAGGCAGTGTGTTTATGGGCGGGGCGGTCATCCAGTGGCTGCGCGACAATTTGAAAATTATCGAAAAAGCGTCCGACAGCGAAGCAATCGCCGGCGGGCTCGCGGACAATCAGGGCGTTTATTTTGTGCCGGCACTCCAGGGGCTCGGGGCGCCTTACTGGGATCCGGAAGCGCGGGGGCTGATTATCGGGCTTTCCCGGAAAATTTCGCAGGCCGGAATCATCCGGGCCGCTGTCGAATCCATGGCGTATCAGACGCGGGATGTCATTGAGGCCATGCGGCGCGAGGCCGGTCTTAAATTCAATCTTCTCCGGGTGGACGGCGGCGCGGTCAGGGACGATTTTCTGATGCAGTTTCAGGCGGATATTCTCGGCCTTCCCGTCGAGCGGCCCGCGATGCCCGAGAAAACCGCGCTCGGCGCCGCCGGAGTTGCCGGCATTTCCTCGGGCGTCTGGACGGTTGAGGAATTCAGGAAAATGATGAAAATCGACTGCGTGTTCCAGCCCGCGATGAAACCGAGTGTCCGCGAATCCTGTTACCGCAAATGGCAGGAAGCCGTTAAACGCAGTTTGAAATGGGCGTAACACGTTATGACGCAATCACTTGCGATCCGAAAACCCGCCGGTTTTTTAAATTACGCCGCGCTCCGCCGCAAGGTCGAAGAAACGCTTCTTCAGGGGCAACGGAAAATTGAAGCCCTCAAAGTTCAAACCTACTGGGAAACCGGGCGTTTGCTGCACGAACACATTCTGCGATACGAGGAGCGGGCAGATTACGGTGATTTGACGGTCAAACGTCTCGCTCACGATCTGAATGTGGGGTACCGTTTGTTGTGGCGTACCCTGCAGTTTTACCGCCATTATCCTCAAATAGTGTCCGTGCGGACACTATTGGGCTGGAGCCACTACCGGGTGCTCGCGACTGTCGATGACGATGACAAGCGAACGGCGCTGGAGAAAGCCGCACTGAAGGAAAAATGGAATTCGCGTGATCTCGAAATTGCGATTCGTGATTATCATTCCGCGGAAACCGCTAAAGAAAGCGGGCCGCGGCTCCTGTCGGTTCCCGCGCTCGGCGATTTTTTCACCTACCGCGTTATCCGGCCGGAAATCGTACACTCCAAATCAAATGATCTCCTTGTCGATCTCGGATTTTCGGCGACGCTGGAGCTTTCGGCGTTCGGAGTTCGTCAATTTAAAGACGCCACAATCGTGAAATCGGTTCGCGACAAAAAGGGAGCGTATTCGCTGGAAAAAGCCGAAGGCGCGGACGAGACGAAGCTTTACACCTACAAGGCATTTGTCGAGCGGGTGATTGACGGTGACACGGTGAAAGTCGAAATTGACCTCGGTTTTAAAATCCGGATGCGGCAGACGATTCGCCTCAAAGGCCTCGACTGCCCGGAAATCGGCACACCGGAGGGCAAGGCCGCGAAGAAGTTTGTGGAGAAGCAATTAGAGGGTTCGGAATTTATTACCGTTCGTACTACGAGATCCGACAAATATGACCGCTACCTGGGCGACGTGTTCCTTTCCGTAAAAAATAGTAAGAGTCATTCCCGCAATCTTCAAGCGGGAATCCAAAAGGTCGATATATCCCCGACAAAAAATATCGGGGATGACAAAGCAAGCAATGTTTATTACCTCAACAACCTCCTCCTCGAAAACCTCCACGCCGTGCGCGTGTCGTATTAACTTGTCCTCCTGTCCCCATTTGCTCCTGCCCGTCCGCCGGAGTTTGACGAAGGCGGAGAACGCACCTGCTTGCCCGCCGAAGCTTTATTGGCTGGGAACCCTCCTGTCCCCGCACATCTGATTGATTGATCCTGGCACCATCCTGACCCCGGTTCGTCGTTCGCATTTCGTATTTTCCGCTTAAAGACGGATCCAAAGCGCAGTGTGGCGGACGTATCTCGTAAAAAATGGGGTCTGACCCCAAACAGTCCAGGTGGAACGGCCACAGGCCAGTCGCGCCCTCGGGGGCGAGGAGATTTATCGTTTGGTTTGTGCCAGCCGGATAAAATAGCGAAAAAGCCGGCGCTGGACAGCGTCTTTGGGCTGGCGCTCCGGATGCCATTGGACGCCGATTGTTTTCGGCGGGCCTTCAATCGCTTCCGGGATTCCGTCGCCGGAAAACGCGGTGATTTTGAGCCCGCGGCCGAGGCGCTTGATCGCCTGGTGATGCTGGCTGTGGACAATAAAATTGTCCGAACGGAAAATTTTCCGGCAAAGCGACTCTTCCTGGACGCGGACCCGGTGGTGCGGATTTTTTCGCGAATGATGCAAGCGCGATCCCTTGATTTCGGCGCGGATATCGTGGTGAAGCGTGCCGCCGTAAATCACGTTCAAAAGCTGCATACCGTAACAGATCGCGAGCACCGGAATGTTCCGTTTTCGGGCCGCCTTGAAAAGCCGTATGTCAAAATAGGTGCGGCCGCGGTACATCGGCTTGACTTTTTCCGTGGTTTTTTCGCCGTAGAAGGCGGGAGGCACGTCGGCGCCTCCGGTGATGATCAGCCCGTCGATTAAATTCACCAGTTTTGCCACGTCGCGCTTCAGCGGATTGACGGGCAGAAGAATCGGCAGGCCGCCCGCCCGCAGGACCGATCGGATGTAATGGTAATCGGACAGGAGTTCAAACTCGGCAAAAAATTTTTTTAACTTCCTGACCTCACAGGTGATGCCGATGACGGGTTTTGTGCGCCGCGTCCGTTTGAGCAAAGCCAAGTACTTTTGTCTCGATATTTTCACTTCCCGCCTCTTTTTTCAGTAGCGCACCGACAGGTTACTAAAAGTTACGAATAGTTAAAAATGGTTACAAAGAGTTGCCAAAAGGCAACTGATATTAACCGTTCGTAACCAATCGCAACCTTTATTAACTTGTCAAAATTGTTTCTTTGGTAAAAAAAATTCAATAAACGTCCGACCTGAAACGCTTACCATCGCGCCTCTTTTCTGCCGAGCCAGGTCCGGCTGATATTCGGAAGCCGGATTCCCAGGCGGCGGGCAAACCGCTCGAACGAATTTCCGTTTAACAGTTCTTCAATCGCGGCGGCGTATTTTTTGGCGAACCGCCTCTGCCATGTGGGGCGGTGCCGGGCGCGGCATTTTCTGGCGGCTTCCCGGATCACGCGCGCCTGGTTCCATCCTTTTTTGAGGTATCTGAAAATGTCGAGAATTTCTTCCGGAATGTCCATCTCCCGCAGTTCTTCTGCGTATTTTCGGAAGAAAAGATCCACGTAGCGGGGGACGTTCATCCAGTGGTTGGACCACACAAGCCGGGCGCGTTTCCCGCTGTTGATGGCGTATTCACGCGCGGCCAGATAGTTTTCGTGGGTGGAGCGGTTAAACGGCGGTTTCCGTTTGAGCCGGCTCATCGCCACGGCGCGCGCGACGCACAACGCCGCCACGATATATTCGGGAATGGAACTGTCCATCACCCTGATTTCAAGCGTCGGCGCTTTTTTCTTCCTGCCCTGATTGAACATAATTTCCCGGAACGGTTTTTTGGGAAGCGTGCCGCGCTTGGTTACCTGGCAGTATTTGTCGGAGCCGCGAATCAGCCGGTTGGATGAGAACGGGGTAATTTTTTCCCGCCAGACGGGGGAGTTCGCCGAGAGGATTGCCAGAAACGGAAGATGGCCGTGCAAACAGGATGATAATTTTCTGGCTTCGTCGTATTGCAGTTCGCTACCCGAAACCGCCAGGTGAATGTGCGTGCCCGCGAACCGGTCGCTCCATCCGCCGATCGGAAAAATGACAAACCGGTCTGCGGCGGATTTCGATTTCCGGTAGGCCGTGTATTTCCGCAGTCCGCTTTTGAGCAGGAACAGGGCTTCTCGGATGCTGGTGAATACCTTGCTGTTGTATTCCGAACCGATGCTCCAGTCGCGGATAAAATGCTCGCCCCGTTCGATGGAGGAACGTTTCGGGAAACGCAGATCGCGGCAAATCCGGTATTCGGGGATGGCGATGGAATAGGTTTCAAGCTCGACACCCATCGTGACGGTGTTCTTTTCTTTCGTGGCCGGGCGGCGTTTGGGCGTTTTCATAATGGGGAGGTATTGTACTGGAAAAGACAGGGTAGAGTTAGCTTTATTTAGGGCAATGAAAGAGTGCTACCTGCCCGCAAACGGGGGCTTCCCGATCAAGGGGAAAGCCTCGATTTCTTGGTCTCTGCCGAGGAGAGGTCGGATTCCCACGACGCTGAAAAAGAGTTCTACGCTCGATATTTTCTTCACCGGTTTTCGGACCTCCTGAAACCGGTGTGACAGCAGAAAATGCGACATGACCCGGAAAATCGCCGAGATCAAAAACACAGAAAGAATGGAAGAGCCCGACAGTGGCGGAAGATGTTCGGCAAGAAACCCGCCGATCGTCGCGCCGACAAAGAGCGCCGTTCCGTTGATCAAATTGAAATAGCCGAGGCAGCGGACGCGCTTTTCCCGGCTGACCGCGTCGTAAATGAAATTTACCGAGCAAAGGTTAAAACCTCCCCAGACGAAACCCGAAAAAATTTCAATGCAAAATAAAAATGGAACTTCTTTGGTGATCATCCACAGGATGGGAATGGCCGGAATGAGAATGCTGGTGGTTTTCAGGATTTTCGCGTTTCCGACAACGTCGGCATGCCTGCCCCAAATGGTAAATGAGATAAGACCGCCGATGACAGACGCCAAGTGGATGGCCATGTACGCGAAATAGTTGAGATCAAGGTCGCGAAGCATATAAACGCTGAAGTAAGGCCCCGCCAAAGCGGTTGCGAAGGTGATGGATGAAACGTAAAGAACGAATTTGACAAAATTGCTTTTTTTGAATTGCGCCAAGAACCGGATCAGCGTGAAATCCGCCCCCGCTTTCCTTTGAATCGGCACGTTTTCCATTTTGGCCATCAGACAGCCGGAAGCGAACCGCGCAAAGGCAGCGGTGGCAAAAAGCAGGGAAAACCCCATCGCGGGAGACACTGGTTTTAGCGCGGACAGTACTAGGCCGCCGAAAAAAAGGCCTGACAAGCCGGCGATTCCAGCAATTCGTGTCCGCCATCCAAAGTATCTTCCCCGTTCTTCCGGTTTCAAATAATCACTGACCAAACTGCCCCAAACCGTGCCAATCAGGTTGGCAATCATCTTGAACCCGGCGACCAGAAATATCAAGACCGCCACCTTGTTTGATGTAGGGAAAAATGAGAGCGCGGCAATAGGGATTAAAATCGCTGTTTGCGCAAATACCCCTCCGACAAGAAAATTAAGCCGGCTTCCCAACAAGCGGACAATACGGACGGCAAGCAATTGCGCCAGGGCCCCCAGCAAGTTTGGTATTGCCACAAGAAATCCGATTTCCTGCGGCCTCGCGCCCAACAAAACGCCGAGCGGAATCAGGAAATAGTCCGTGATCGCGGTCATGAATGCGGCGGGAATTCCTTCTTTCCAGGAAATGCTTAGGCTTTTTTGAAACGGATGAACAGAAGCGGAATGCAAAATGAATTGATTAACCGGCCGGTGCTGTTGCATTTATTTCAGCAAGTGTGCGCCTCCAAGCCCGTTCAAGATAAACTGGATGGCGATCGCGGTTAAGAGGAGCCCCATGAGCCGGGAGGCGACTTTCAGGGCGATTTTACTGACCAGGACCGATTGGCGCGCGGCGGCGCGCAAAATTAAAAATGAAAGAAAACCGACGATTAAAATAGTGCCGGCAAGCACCGCTTGATATGTAAAATTCTGAGCCCTGTTTGCCAGCAAAATGACGGTCGTAATGGCGCCGGGCCCCGCTAGCATCGGAACCGCCATCGGTGTAATCGCGACGTCATCTTTTTCGATTCCTTCGATCTCTTCCTCTTTAGTTTCTTTGACGGGCGTCCGCTGAGCGCGCACCATATCGAGCGCGACCAACAGCAAAATGACGCCGCCGGCAATTTCAAACGCAGGAAGCGTGATTCCAAATAATTTAAAAACCCATTCGCCGGCGATTTGACAGGACAAGAGAATGAGGCACGTTGCCAGGCATGCGAGGCGCGCGGTGTGGATTCGTCTCGCGGGGGAATGGCTTTCGGTCATTGTGAGAAAAGTTGGGATGAGGCCGATGGGGTCGGTAATAACGAAGAGCGACGCGAAAGACATGAGAGTAAAATCGGCGATTGTCATCATATTTGTGAATCGGCTTTTTGGTTCAAAAGTTGACGAGAAAGGGGTAAGACCCCGGTTCGTCGTCCGCATTTCGTATTTCGTATCTCGTAAAAAAATGGGGTCTGACCCCATATATATATTTTCAGGTTGCTCTGCGCGGAGGTTTGATTATATGATAGCGCTTTGAAGGAGGGCGTATGATTTGTTGTTTGGACCTGGAAGGCGTTTTGGTTCCGGAAATCTGGATCAATGTGTCAAAAAAAACGGGGATTCGCGAGCTTAAACGGACGACGCGGGATGAACCGGATTATGACGCGCTGATGCGGTTCCGGCTGGAAATCCTTCGCAGGGAAGGAATTCGGTTAAAAGACATTCAGAAGATTATCGGCGGGATGCGTCCGCTTCCGGGCGCGCGTGCGTTTCTCGATCAATTGCGCGCGAAGCGCCAGGTGATTTTGTTGTCGGATACGTATGATGAATTTGCCGGCCCCCTGATGAGACAGCTCGGTTATCCCACCCTGTTTTGCAACCGGCTGGAGGCGGACAGGAAAGGATTTATTTCGTGTTACCATCTCCGCCAGAAAGACGGCAAAAAAAACGCGGTGCTGGGATTGAAAAATATGGGGTTCGAAGGGTTCGCCGCCGGAGATTCCTATAATGACCTC
>CAZFUU010000039.1:0-3492 GCA_964522565.1 uncultured bacterium
AAGCGGTTTACGGTTATTTCCCGTGTTTTTCCGAAGGGAACACGCTGACAGTCACGGATGAAAACGGCGGCAGGGAATTAATGTCTTTTTCTTTTCCGCGCCAGCCCTCGAAACCGTTTCTTTGTCTTGCCGATTACTTTCGTCCCCGGGGAAGCGGGCAGACGGATGTCCTCGCGCTTGAGGCCGTGACGATTGGGGAAAAAGCGCGGGAGGTGTCACAGGAGATGTTCAAGGACAGCCGTTATACGGATTATTTTTATATTCACGGGCTTTCAGTGACTTTCGCCGAAGCCCTCGCGGAATATTTGCACCGGCAGATTATCAGGGAACTCGGCCTCCGGCCGGCCCAGTCGCACAAAAAGATCCCGGGTGTCCGTGTCAGCCCGGGCTATCCGGCATGTCCCAATCTGGAGGACCACAAGAAAATTTTCACGCTTCTTCCGGCCGCGGAAATCGGAATCGAATTGACGGAAGAATTTCAACTCGTTCCGGAACAGTCGACGACAGCATTTATCGTGCATCATCCCGAAGCGGCTTATTTCCAAATGTTTTGACGGGATGAGGAAAGCCGCGGGAAAGAAAAATATTCTTGTTTTGGTTAAACTTGGTTTATACTAACGAAGTCATGGATGGTCGGTTCGGATAATGATTTGAAAGGAAAATGAAATTTGGACAAGATAATGACGAGAATTCCGCTTGACCGTCGCGTCTGGCCCGGTTTCTGGATCTTGTTGGCTCTATTTATCGCAAGCCTGTTCTATGCCCGGCATCAGGGATTGTCGACGCTTCTTTTGCTCGCATGGGTCGGCCATACCCTTTTCTTCCGGAATCCGGTCCGCTCGGTTAAAAACCCGGCGGCGATTTTGTCTCCCGCGGATGGTCAAGTTGTTGATATTTCGACGGTAGATGAAACGGAGTATTTGAAATGCCCGGCCATCAGGGTTTCGATCTTTTTATCGGTATTTGATGTCCACGTGACTCGTTCGCCGATTCATGGAACTGTGGAACATATTCAATACCGTCGCGGAAAGTTTATGAACGCGATGAAAGCCGCTTCCGGAACTCATAATGAGTCCAATACGATCGGAATCAAGGCGGTCGGCGGCGACGGCCATGGCGTGGTGGTTCGTCAGATCGCGGGCGCCATTGCCAGAAGAATCAAATGTGACGTCGCGACAGGCCGGGAAGTTCTGCAGGGCGAGGCGATGGGAATTATTTGTTACGGATCTCGTGTGGAACTTTATATTCCTGAGGCGCTCTTCCGGTTGGAAATTGCTGTGGGAAGCCGGGTCAAGGCGGGAGAAACGATTCTAGGCGCATGGAGCGCGCATCATGGATAAGCATCAGAAATTCAAACGATCGCAGTGGCTCGCGCTTATCCCCGATATGCTGACCATGTTTAACCTCTTCTGCGGTTTCTTTTCCATCCTTGCCTCCTGGCGTGGCGATTTCATCCAGGCCGCATGGTTTATTGTTTTTTCGCTTGTTTTCGATTCTCTGGACGGGAATGTCGCGCGGATTTTCAACACCTCCGGATCGCTGGGACGGGAACTGGATTCGCTCTCGGACATGGTCTCGTTCATTGTCGCGCCCGCGTTTTTTATGGCGGTGTTCATTTTTAACGAACCGTATTTACAGATGATTGTCTTGGTTTATCTTTCCGCGGGCGCGTTCCGGCTTGCGCGGTTCAATATCGGGCCGGGCACCAGGGACAGGTTTCAGGGATTGCCGACTCCGGCTGCGGCCGTTTTTCTCATCATGCTGGGCGCGGCCTCGCTGAAGGGCGCCTGGGCGGACGCGGACGCGTTTAAATATTTCGCGATCCTGATTCTTGTCGGGATCAGTTTCCTGATGGTCAGCAAATTCCCTTACCCGAAATTATCCGCGATTCATTTCCGCCGCTGGAGATGGCAGTTTATCCTGGCGGTTTTGCTATGTTTGTCTTTTTCGGTGCTCGTGAATTTTGAAATGGGCATGGCCTCAATCTTCGGTTTCTTCATTTTTCTCTCGCCCTTGTATTATTTATCCGCGCATTCAGTCCCTCAAACAATCCCGTAATCGGCAAGAGAATCATGTCATTGCTGGCACTTTTGTTTCTGATTGGTAGTAGCGGGCTGGTTGTTGGTTTTTTCGCGGGCGTTTTAAGCTGGCAGGTCAATTTGGTGGCGATTCACCGCGGGATGAAATATGACGGATGGGCCGCCTTTTGCACGGGGGTGGGAGCGGCCGTTGCCGATGCGACCTTTATTTTTGTGGCTCTCAAGAGCGGCAGTTATTTGGCGGATTATTTGGACAGCTATTCCTTTCTCAAGTGGATGGGGTGGGTGATTCTTGTCCTGGTGGCCTGCTATTTGTTTTATTACACCCCGAAAGAAAAAAAAGTAGCAACCGGGGCCGGGAATTCCGGCGGCAATGTCCGGAGCATCCTTGCCGGTTTTTCGATGGTGTTGGGAAACCCGCTGATTCTCATGATGTGGATCGGGCTTTCGGGCGTTTTACTGGGGCATTTCCCGGGTTTGCATGAGTTAGCGCCTCGCGTTTTTTTTACTGTCGGATTTATCACGGGGTCATTGACCTGGTTTGTCTTGCTGACGTTTCTATCCCGGCATATTGCCCGCGGCGTTGAGACGGGGATGCTTCGGGTTTATTCCAGGACTTGCGCGGGCATTATTTTATTGGTTGTATTGATTGTGATAGTCAAAAGTTTATTTTAAAAAGGATTCATTGGATGATATTAGCGACGCTATGTTATATCAAACACGCCGGCAAGACCCTGATGCTGCGCCGAAATAAGCGTGATGCGGACATTCACGGCGGGAAATGGAACGGCCTCGGCGGAAAGCTGAAAGCCCATGAGACGCCTGAAGAATGTGTGATCCGCGAAGTGAAGGAAGAAAGCGGCTTGACGATTACCCATCCAGTTTTACGCGGGATTCTGACCTTTCCGGAGTTCGGAGGCGGCAGCCAACCGGAAACAGCTTCTCAGGACTGGTACGTGTTTGTATATACGGCCGATTGTTTCAGCGGCGAATTGACGGAGTCGGATGAGGGAGAGCTTCACTGGATTTCGGATGAGGATTTGCCGGGGCTGGACTTGTGGGAGGGGGATCCCGTTTTTTTAAAATGGCTGGAAGAAGGCAGGTTTTTTTCCGGTAAATTCTGTTATCGGGACGGGAAACTGGTTTCTTGTTCCGGCGTGCGATACTAGCGCTTAACTCCAGATTTTTTCACGATACTCGCTGACCATTCGGCCCGTGTTGAAGTAGCTTGCCGCGGCAACGGCGTTGCACATTTTTGTGATCCAGTCCGATTTAATCGAGATTTTTCCGGCCTGATTGGTTTGATAATAAAGTTGAACGATTTTTTCAAGCTGATCGTAAAGTATCGTCGCGTCTTCTTTCAGGCGCAGGTTTGACTCGTCACCGACTTCATTGCCGGAATGCTGCCAGCCGAAAATCCAGCCGATATCAAGATGAGCGGCCTCGACCACCC
>CAZFUU010000039.1:3502-10411 GCA_964522565.1 uncultured bacterium
CTGAAGGACGCCGTTCAGGATGGCTTTCATGCCGCTTGTGCCGGATGCTTCAAAAGGCGGAAGCGGGTTGTTGAGCCACACATCCACACCGCTGGTCAGCAGTTTGCCAAGGTAAGTGTTGTAATTTTCAAGCATCACGACGCGAATCAGGTCGCGGTGCGGCCCGAGAAAATCGATATTACTCAACATTTCATTGATATAGGTATAGCCGAGCCCGTCTTGGGGATGGGCTTTTCCCGCGAAAAT
The DNA here is from genome assembly GCA_964522565.1 of uncultured bacterium. Taxonomy (GTDB): domain Bacteria; phylum Omnitrophota; class Omnitrophia; order Omnitrophales; family Danuiimicrobiaceae; genus CAZFUU01. Next base: position 3,749 of record CAZFUU010000039.1, read on the forward strand.
GATTTGAATCGGCCCCGTTTTTTTTGCGATGTCCAGGAGGCGTTTCGCGTCCTGCAGAATCATGCTCGGCCGCTTGTAGCCGGCGATCCGCCGTGCCCAGCAGAGAGTGAAAACTTCCGGCCGGATATTCCAGAAACGCAGCCGGCCGCACAGTGTCTCCTTGTTTTTCTGGTGCGCGTCAAAAAGCGCGGCCCGGAATTCCTTGTTTTCTTTCAACCCGAGCACATGATGAAGTTTTGAAGGGTCATTGCGCCAATCTCCGATTTCGCCCTTGAAACGTTCCAGGAGATCTCCGATGGGGCCGGAAATCCAGGTATGTGTGTGAACGCCGTTGGTGATGGTTTGAATCCTGTCCCGGTAGGCCGGAAACTGCAGGCGTGTAATTTCTCCGTGCTTTTTGGCGACGGCGTTGATATGCGAACACGAATTCATCGCCAACAGCGTTAAATTAATGACGCCGCCGTATCCTTCGTCCCATCCGTATTTTTTGGCGATTTCAAATTCCCGTGCGGGCAGGATATGGCTTACCGTTCTTTCCTGAAAGCGGTCATGTCCGGCGGCGACCGGCGTGTGGCAGGTATAGGCAAAGTGGCCGAACAAGTTCTGGATTTCCGCGTCTCCGAAATGTTTCGCCCTCTCGACGAACGCGAGCGCCGCGTGCCCTTCGTTCAAGTGAAACAGATGAATCATATAGCCCATATGTTCAAGCGCTTTCATGCCCCCGATTCCGAGTATGATGCGTTGAAGGATTTTCCAGTCGGCATTATCGCTCCGGTATAACTGATCGGTCAGCGTGCGGACGAACGGTGAATTTTCCGGTACGTTTGAATCAAGAAGCATCAGGGGAACGGCATGCGCTCCGTCATGGCTTAAGACATAATATTTCCATATCCGCAAATGAATGACGTGCTCATTAAGATGAATCGTGACCCGATCCTTTAGGGGAATCAGCCCGGGATATGCCCAAGGGTCCCAATTTTGCTCCTGCGGCATTTGGCCGCTTTGAAACCAGAAATTTTGTTTGAAATATCCCTTGTTCCACAAGATGCCGACCGCCGCCATCGAAACCCGAAGGTCCGCCGCGCTTTTGACGGTATCTCCGGCAAGAACCCCGAGCCCGCCGCTGTAAACAGGAATATCGTAACGGACATGTTCATCAACCCGGTTAAAATAATCCATGGAACGCATATTGGAAAATACGCGGTCTTCGGAATGAAAGTTGTCGCCGGGCTCCTGGCGGACGGTGGTATAAAAATTATAGGTATTAGCCGACAGGCCGTATTCCATGGAGAAATAGCCGATGGATTCTGCGCTTGCCAGACGAAGACGCTCTTCGGCTTCGACAATGGGTGTCAGGTCGCGGCCGAAAAATTCAGTATCCGTGATATCCTGCCGATAATACTGGTCAAACGATTCGACCGGTACCAGGGCTAAAAACCGCACTAAAAGAGAATTTGAGTCGCTCATTTTTTTAATTTGAAATTGTATTAAATATTCGGCACAATGTGCCCCAAGTTTAACGATTGATTGTATCACAGTTCCGGGTGTTTGATATCGATTGATTTCCCTTAAGGACGGCCGGCGCCAAAGCGGCAAACCGAGGAAAGCGGAGGACTCATGCGAAGGACATGGATAAATCAAATTTTTGTGTTTTGCCTGGTTTTGACGTTGCTGATTCCATTTGCTTTTGCGCAGGAAGACGAGGAGTTGCCCCCGCTGCCGAAAGGGCCTTTGCTGTTGACCAGCGTCAGGCCGGAACAGTTGAATGCGGATTACTGGATTAACCGCCTTCCGAACCCGGACAAAGTGTTAAAAACCCCCGAACAAATGAAAGAATTCAACCGCGAAATTAATGTGCTGGTTCCGGACCAACAGGATATTTTTGCCATGGAAACGCGCCGGACGGGTAGCGGCATCAGGTCCGCGCTTCAAAGCGAATACGGGACGATCTCCAAACGAAAATTATTTGATTCGCGGAACCGGCCGATTCCGGCGTCGTTTTTTTCAAATGAAATCTTGCCGAATCTGAATCTGGACGCGATCCCCAATTCAATCAGAATCGAATGGGGTGTGGCGGCGCGGCAGACGCACGTGCGTGCGCTACCGACTGCAAAAAAAATGATTGAAGGTGTCGACGATATTGAATTTGATCAACTTCAATTTTCCCAGATCAAATTATGGACGCCGGTCGCGATTTATCACCGTTCCGCGGACGGGGCATGGGTTTACCTCCAGGCGCCGTATGTGCGCGGATGGGCGCGTTCCCGCGATATTTCAATTTTTGACAGCCGGGATGAAATAAAAAAACTGGTCCGGGACGGGCCTTTTCTGGTGGTGCTGGATGAAAGCGTTCCGGTTTGTTTGCGTCCGGACTGCGGGCCCCGTGCGGCAGGCGATAATGTCTATGCCCGGGCCAGCATGGGGACGATATTGCCCCGTATGGGCAGGGAAGGCAATCATTACTCCGTGCAACTTCCGCTTCGCTCCGCCAGCGGAAAAGTGTCGCTCAGAACGGGATATGTGAGTACGGCGAGTGATGTCGCTCCCCAATTTCCCGCTTACACCCAGCGCAATATTATCAGTCAGGCATTTAAATTACTGAGCGCCCGTTACGGATGGGGCGGGATGTATGACGGGAGGGATTGCTCCGGTTTCCTGCATGATGTTTATTTGAGCCTGGGCGTCAACATGCCCCGGGCGTCGGCGCGGCAGGGAATTATCGGAACCCAGATGGGGGTTTTCAAAACATTCGAACATCTGCGTGAAAAATTGATTACCATCAAGCACGCGACGCCGGGCATCGCGATATTCCGGATGCCGATGCATATGATGATTTATCTGGGCGAGGAAAACGGCCAGCATTATATTATTCACTCCACGTGGGCGGAGCGGATTTCCATGACTTCGGATGAGAAAAACCGGATCAATCAGGTGGTCGTGTCCGATTTGGAATTAAACGGCCGATCACGGATCGGTTCACTGCTTGACCGGATTATTTCAATCAACGAAGTGAATTGATAAAGCCGGGTTCCGGTGATATGCCGAAAATTTATCCTCGCCCCTCGGGAAAGAGGGGAGGGTGATCGCGGTGGAAAAGGATAAGGCGTGAACCAGTCACATCATCAACGGGAACAATGGGCAACGCGGCTTGGATTGGTTCTTGCCATGGCGGGAAACGCCATCGGGCTCGGCAATTTTCTGCGTTTTCCCGTCCAGTGCGCCTCGAACGGAGGCGGCGCGTTCATGATTCCGTATTTTGTCGCGCTGATTTTTCTGGGAATTCCGCTGTTGTGGATTGAATGGGGAATCGGGCGGTTCGGCGGAAAATACGGGCACGGGACCACGCCCGGCATGTTTCACTATCTCTGGAACCATCCGCTGGCCAAATATCTCGGCGCCATCGGAATCATGATTCCATTCAGCCTCGTCATCTATTATACCTATATTGAATCCTGGACGCTGGCGTACAGCGTGTTTTCGTTTACGGGAAAATATTTCGGCATTCAGACCTATGAGGGAATGGCGGAATTTCTCGCGGCCTATCAGGGCAAAACGGTCAACGCTCACTTTAATGGGATCGGCACGGCCTACCTGTTTTTTGTCATTACGCTTTTTTTGAATGTCTGGATCCTTTGGCACGGAACCAAGGGAATCGAACGGCTGGTCAAATTCGCGATGCCCACCATTTTTATTTTTGGCCTCATTATCATGATTCGCGTGTTTACGCTCGGGACGCCCGATCCCGCTTTTCCGGAACGGAATGTATGGAAGGGGCTCGGATTCATCTGGAATCCGGATTTCAGGGCTCTCGGGAACGCCAAGGTCTGGCTGGCCGCGGCGGGCCAGATTTTCTTCACGTTAAGCGTCGGTTTCGGCGCCATTCAGACCTACGCGAGTTATTTGTCCCGAAAAGACGATGTCGTGGTTTCGGGCCTGGCGACCGCTTCGGCAAATGAAGTCGCGGAGGTGATTCTGGGCGGTTCGATCGCGATTCCGGTCACGGTCGCTTTTTTCGGCCTCGCCGCGACAACGGCGATCGCGTCCGGAGGGGCGTTCGACCTCGGCTTTTTCGCGATGCCGATGATTTTCCAGCAGCTTCCGCTCGGGCAGGTGTTTGGGACCATCTGGTTTTTTCTTCTGTTTCTCGCGGGGATTACTTCTTCCGTCGCCATGTCTCAGCCGCTGATGGCGTTTCTTCAGGAGGAATTCAGGTTTGACCGGAAATCGGCGGCGCTCACGATTGGGGGATTTGTTTTCTTTTTGATGCAGCCGGTCATTTTCTTTCTCCCGCACGGTTTCCTGAACGAAATGGATTTCTGGATCGGGACACTCGGGCTGGTGGTGTTCGCGATTATCGAAGTGGTGCTTTTTGTGTGGATTTTCGGCGCCGGAAACGCCTGGAAAGAAATCAATCACGGCGGCGATATCCGTCTCCCGCGCGTTTTTTATTTCGTGATCAAATACGTGACGCCGCTTTACCTGTTTGTCCTGCTCGGGATGTGGTTTTTCCAGGAAGGGCTTGATGTGCTCGCGATGCGGAATGTCCGGAGCGAGGATTATATTTATATCTGGTTCGCGAGATTTATGCTTGTCGCCATTTCGCTCCTGATGATTTTTCTTGTTCATGTGGCGTGGCGCAGAAAACACGTGATTCGCCATGAGGTGCCGCAATGACCCCGTCACCGCCACGCGCGTTGCCCAACGCCGGCGCCTTTCCGGCGGTGAAAGCCGGAGCGTGTCAGCGGATCGCGCCGCTTCTCGCCCTTTTCATGGAGGTGATGGGATGACAACCGGCGGCTGGATTTTCCTGATGGTCAGTTGGGCCGTTATTATTGGGGCGTCTTTTTATTCGTTTAGGATTGTCCTGCGGAGCGGGGGAAAGAAGTAGCGCGTGCTTTGCCGGCATTCAAAATAGTCAGCGCCGCAAAAAAGTAACATTCTAATATGGATTTTCACATCAAGTTTCCAAAAACAACCGGCAATTATTCATCGGCATAACATGTTTAAGATGCTCGGATCAGATCGTCGTACTTTTCTTCATAAAAGTTTTCCGGGCGCGGTTGGGGAGCGACCTCTCTCACCAAGTCCTGACTCAGCGTCTCGGGAAGAGCGCCGCCGAAAAAAAGAAGCGCCCGGTAGCCGCGGCGCTGAAGCCATTGCTCATTTTCAGGAGTTTTGTTTTCGCCTTGCATACCGGCACTCAAAAGAGAGGCAATGATTTCTCTCATCGTGTCATGGCCTAACACATGACTTTCCGCCATCACCCGATAGCCGGCGTAGTCATCCCATCTGTGCAGGTTAGGGGTCAAATTAAGCCGCAAATAGTGTTCCATCCAAAGTCTTGTTCGCATCGTGTCATCCGATAATCCCAGAATTTTATCCTTACGTTCCTTTTCTTCCAGCATCCAATTGATGAATCGATAATGAATATTCCCGTAATCGCCCAATAACTTCGGGGGGCCGTTCTTTTCACAGTCCATTTGAATATCTTGAACCTTCTTCTTTAGTGCCTCCCTTGGGGTCTCGGGCGGCAGGTAAAAGAACGTCTCCACGATCAACTCAAGATTTTCTTCCTCGTATTCGCGCCCTTCCTGGCGGTTCCTTTTCCACTCAGCACTCAATAATTTCGCATGCTCGAGCTGAAGAATGCGCCAGTACGCCTCGACCGCCATCTGCTTTTGCGCCGGGCTTCCTAATTCTGAAACGGCTTGAATCAGCGCACAAATTTTCCGGACATTTTCGCTCTTATACGGATCTTTATTTTTGATTTCCAGCTCTGCCATCAAATCAAGAAATTGCGCGCTTCGATCGCTCAGGTGATAAAATCTGGCGAGCCGCAGAGCATGCTGTAACTGCTCGAGATTCCATTCGGTGGTCACCTGTTTCTGAAGGTACGCGGAGACCTTTTCCGGCGGAAGCTGAGTGGGCCAATTTCCCCACACGCGCTCAAAGTTGTCTTCGACCGGCCGGGGGTAAAGATAATCGTGCAACTGCCGGGTCTGCTTTTCGTTCTCATCCACCGTAACCTCCCTTGCATAAGAGACGGACAGAATTAGTTGAAGCAACACAAACGCGCAGAACACAACTAAAAACTTAGGTCTCTTAATCACTGGTGCGTCTTTATTCATAATAATGGTGAAAAGTTAAATACTACACAGGCCGCATGGCCCTGTCAATATCGCCGGTTTAGCTTTAGCAATTGTATAATCATTAATTTTCGTTTAAAATCCCCTATCTGAAGCGGTTTTTTTTCAATGTCATTATCATTCAATTTAACGTGGCCCCCGTCCGCCACATTGGCGGGGGATACCTGCCTGCCGGCAGGGGGCTCCTGTATGGCCCGCCCAAAGGGGCCTTGATTAAATGTGATGATTATAAAATTTTGGTCCCGTAGCTCAGGTGGATAGAGCACCTGCCTTCTAAGCAGGGGGTCGCGCGTTCGAATCGCGCCGGGACCAATTATGTTAATTGCTCACGCGCGCCGCGGGTGGGTCGCTGGTTCTCCGTCAAACAGCTAGACGGATCCGTCCTTCGGCGGAGATTCCTGCTGGGCGCAATTTTGAATTTCCTTTTTTATTTAGATTATTTTCCGGCTGTCTTTGGATTTCGTGAAATCCTATTTGGGGGGTGTCTTCCTAAATCGCTCGTATAAGTACCGCTCTG
>CAZFUU010000040.1:0-1541 GCA_964522565.1 uncultured bacterium
GGGAGTTTTCGGATTTTTGGGGGCGGGTTTGCTGCTGGCGGCCATTATCCTGGTGACGCCTGGCGAACTTTCAAAAGTCCCTTTTGACGCGGCCGAAGCCAAATCCGAATTGGCCGAAGGTCTTCTTGTGGAATATTCCGGGCGGAACCTGGCGCTGCTTTATCTGGGTTTCGGGGCTAAAATTATCGCCATCAACGCGCTGACGATCGCGCTGTTTTTCCCTTACAACCTGTCATCTTTTCTGCCGCCGATGCCCGCTTTTTTTGCGGCAGGCGCGGACATTTTGTTTTATGTGTTCAAAATGATTGTGATGATGTTCATTTCGGTCTCGCTGATGCGCGTGGCCATGGCCCGTTTCCGGATTACGCAAATCGTGGATGTCTATTGGAAGGCCGGAGGCGCGTTGACGATTTTGGGGCTTTTGTTGCTAATGATCGACGGGAAACTTTAAGGAGCGGCCATGATTTTCAAATTACCGATGCTGAGCCGGGCGCTGAAACAGTTGTTCAGGAAAACGTCCACGAATCTTTTTCCCGCGCCGCATTTGCCCAAGTCCGTGACCGGTTATTTGGAAGCCGTGACGGCCGGCCGAGCGAAACTGAATCCGCCGGTGGCGGTCCCTCCAGATTTCAAAGGCAAAATTGCGTATCTGAAGGGAAAAGGCTGCACGGGCTGCGGCCTGTGTGCCCGCGTTTGTCCCGCCTACGCCATCATCGTGGACAAGGTCAAAAAAGGGATTACGGTTTATACGGGTCATTGTATTCAATGCGCGCAATGCACGGAAGTTTGCCCCAAAGGATTGCTGGTGATGACGGATGAGTTTTTGACCGCGACGGTGGATCGTTATCGGGCAGACATGATTTTGGAATGACGTGTTTATGGACGGCCGGCCGTATTTGCTGATTGGAATAGGCAATGCCGATCGGCGCGATGACGGCGTCGGCCCGTATCTTGCAAGAACTTTTTCGGATCCGGATTGGGAATGTTTAAACGCCGGCATTGCTCCGGAAAGTTACACGTCTTTCATCAAGAAAAAAAATCCCCGCCTCATTGTCCTGGTTGACGCGACTGAAATGGAATTGCCGCCGGGAAGTGTCCGCCGGCTTCCGTTAAACCGGATTGATTCGTTCGGCTCGGGGACGCACGCGATGCCGCTTTCCTTTTTTATCAAATTCCTGGAACGGGATGTGCGGGCGGATATGATTGTTTTGGGGATTCAGCCGGAAGAAATCGTCAACCGGGAAGGATTAAGCCCGGTTGTGGAACAGGCGGCAAAAAAGGTTGAAAAGATATTAAGCCGGCGGGCGTTTGAAGAAATAACATGGTGGGGTTAATCCCTGAGGCGCGGAAGCGGGTGAGCGGGCATGCATGAATTTTCCCTGGCGCAAAATCTGGTTGAGGGTATTATGCAGGAGTGGGAAGGCATTCATCCGGCGCCCAGACGGCTCATCAAAGCCAAAGTGGCTTTGGGCGGGCTGCGGCAAGTCGGTCGCGAGTGTCTGATTTTTGCCTATGAAACATGGGTGGGCGATACGCCGTTG
>CAZFUU010000040.1:1551-10353 GCA_964522565.1 uncultured bacterium
AACTGGAGATTCGCGTTTGTCCCTGGCGGGTGCGTTGCGCCTCGTGCGGCTGGAGCGGGGAAAAATCGCCGCCGGAAGTCGAATGTCCCGCCTGCAAGTCGGTCGATTTAATCACGACCGGCGGAGACGAACTTTTTTTGGAAAAACTGGAGATTGAAACGGAAGATGAAAAAAGAGATTAAGGTTTATCGGGATTTGATGGGCGCCAACGCCGAGTGGGCGCAAAAAACGCGGGAGTGGCTCAAGGCCCGCGACTTGGCGATGCTGAATATTATCGGAGCTCCGGGAGCCGGGAAAACCGCTTTGCTTGAAAAAACGCAATTTGTTTTGGGAGATTCATTGAAATTTGCGGTTCTCGAGGGCGATGTTGAAACGACGCGGGACGCGGAAAGATTGGCACGGCACGGAATTCACGCGTCTCAGTTGCTGACAGGGGGCGCCTGTCATTTGGAAGCGAAATTGGTGCATTATGCGCTGCGGGATTTGCCCGCCGACGAAATTGATTTGGTCATTGTGGAAAATGTCGGCAACATGGTCTGTCCGGCGGAGTTTGATATCGGCGAAAAAGCGAAAATCGCGGTTACCAGCATTACCGAAGGGGAAGACAAGGCCCTGAAATATCCGTTGCTGTTTCGCGAAGCCCGGGCTGTCGTTCTCACCAAGCTGGATTTGCTCCCGCATGTTCCGTTTGATCTTGAATCCTGCCGCCGCGCGATCCGGCAGGTGAATCCTCATGTGCCGCTTTTTGAACTGTCTGTTATCAGCGGCGCGGGGATGGACGCGTGGGCTGATTGGGTGAGAGAGCAATGTTGAAGGCGTGAAAAACATTGTCTGTCCCTTTCCGGGATAAGAAATCCGGCAGATGTGACATTTAGACACACCTCTTCCTGCCAAATCACCTTATAATCAAACAAGGCAGTTTTCATATCAGCCATCAAATATGAGCCGGTTTTCAAGGAAACGGGTATGAAGATTTCCGGAACCGGCTTGTTTTTTTAAATTTGTGTGTTATGATTCATATGTCATTTGAATATTTGTTGAGAAAAACAGGATAGAAATGAAATCACAGAACCTCAGAAAAAATCTGATGCATCGTAAACCCGTAACGGCAATCAGCCGTTCGGCTAAGGTTTGGTCTATTTATTCAGGCCATTTCCTTTGCCCGGTCCGCAGGGCCGTGGGTTTCATGGGGTTCGAGGAGACGTTCTCAAACACAGATTAAGATAACCTAAAACGTTTTCATCAAATTCACAAAGCCCACGGCTGAAAAAACGGCCGTGGGCTTTTTTTTTAGCCACGCGTACAAAAAAACGCGGCTAAATTTAAAAATCAAAAGGAGGTAAAAACAATGAGACAGGCGGTTGGGTTATACGGTGCGGCCCGGATGATCCGGTGGGTCAACCGGCACCCCGTCAAGCTAACGGCGCTCCTGTTTTTAAGGGAGGCATTAATGGCGGAACGGTACGAAGATTGTGCCGAAGCGATTGAAATCGCCCGGGAATTCGGAGCGCAGCAATTCGAAATTCAGAATTTGCTGGAAGACCCGAGGCGTTTTCCCAAGGGATAATGGATACGCGAATTCATCCGCATATGCTGTTCTTCTGTTCGTGTTTGCGAATCCATGCGGGATATTTTTTTGCCCGCTTATTAAACGGTTTTAGTCCCGGGAAAAGAGCGGGCACGAAACAGGTTTATTCCGTGTTTATTCTATTCCAAGCGTTGCAATTTCAGGGTAAAATACAAACACGATGATATCTCGTCAAAACCAGGCCTATTTGGTCATTCTAAAGACAAAAACGACCGGTTCTTTTTCTGTTCGTGAATGTTATGAGGAATTGAAGGAGCTGGCCGAATCCGCGCTGATGCGGATCGTCGGCACCTGTCAGGGACAGGTGATTTCTCCGAGCCCCGGGTATTTTATCCGTGAGGGAAAACTGGCCGAAATCATGGGAGATGCCGGGCAATGCGGCGCGAATGTCGTTGTGTTTAATGTGGATTTATCGCCATCCCAGGCCGCGAATATCGAGAAGCTCATGAAACTGAAAGTCATCGACCGGACGGGGTTGATTCTGCGAATTTTTTCACGCCGCGCTCAAACAAAAGCCGGCAAACTTCAGGTTGAACTTGCCCGGCTTAATTATCTGCTCCCGCGCCTGAAGGGATTGGGGACGGTGCTGTCCCGGCTTGGGGGCGGAGTGGGCACACGGGGCCCGGGCGAGCCCGAGCTTGAATGGGACAGGAGAAAAATCCGGCGCCGTATCGAACATATCACGGGTGAATTGAAAAAAGTAAGGCGGCACCGCGAGCTTTTGCGCTCGGGACGCAGAAAGAAAAATTTGACGACAGTGGCCATTGTGGGATACACGAACGCGGGAAAGTCGACGTTGTTTAATGCGTTGACGGGCGCGGGAACCTACGTCGAGGACAAACTGTTTGCGACGCTGGATCCTCTCACGAGGACGGTTTCCGTCGGCTCTGACGATCATGTCCTTTTGATCGATACGGTGGGGTTTATACGGGATTTGCCGCATATGCTTGTGGACGCTTTTCACGCGACCCTGGAGGAGGTGACGGAGGCGGACTTTTTGATTCATGTCGTGGATGTGTCTCATTCGGCGGCCGCGTCCTGGAAAGCGGCCTGCGAGCAGGTTCTCAAAGAGCTTGGGGCGTTTGAAAAACCGACGATCCTGGTGCTGAACAAGGCCGATTTGCTGGACGGTTATCAGACACAGGTTGTCCGAGGCCTTTGGCCGCGGGGGATTCGGATTTCCGCGAAACAGGAAGACGGCTTGCATGATTTGCTGAGTGAGATAAAATATCATTTACAATGTATGAAGGCGGACGCCGGGGCCGCCTTGAACCGCGTTAACAACGGAGGTTGCCGAGTATGAGAAAAAAAATTCTCGTGGTGGATGACGAGCCGGAAATCAGGGAGATGTTAAAAGTTATTCTGGGCGAGGCGGGTTATGAAATCTACACGGCTGAAGACGGTAAAGACGCCATGCGCAAGGTTCAGCTGCTCAAGCCGGATGTGATTTTATTGGATATCAGTATGCCGCGAATGGATGGAGCGGAAGTTTGTCTGGCGCTCAAGGAGAAAAAATCGACGGAAAACATCCCCGTTATTCTGATGACGGCCTTAGGTGAGAAAATCGATAAACTCGGAACCATGCGGCAAATCGGCGGTTTTCCGACATTCGTCAAGCCGTTTGATACCGATGAACTGCTCGGAACCATTCGCGAAACGCTCGACGGAAGTTCCGTCTGAAAGAAAAGAATCAAATGACGTTGTTTCGCAAGGCGCTGTTTTATTTGTTCTGCCTGGCGTTTGTCATTGGCGCGCCCCTCATCGTGCTTTACGCTCTGGGTTATATCGTTCGCCCCATTCAATCGGGAGGAATCGTTCAGACAGGTTTGATTTATTTGTCAAGCACGCCTCCCGGAGCTACGGCCTATCTTCAAAAGAAACGTTATCGCGAGAAAACGCCGACTATTCTGCGGGATTTGTTGCCGGGGGAGTACTCTCTCCGGCTCGCCCTTAAACATTACCGTGTCTGGAACCGGGACGTGCGGGTTGAGGCCGGCAAAGCGACCGTGCTTGATCGTATCCTGTTGATTCCGGGTGCGTTAAAGCCGGTGCGGTATACGGAAGAATCTTTTGAAGAACTGATTCCGGTTTCCGGTACGGGCTTTGTATTGCTGAAAAAAGGACAGCTTGCAAAAGACCTTTTTGTTTTCGATTCGTCCGCTTCAAAGCTCTTGCCGGTTTTTTCGCGGCAATTTCATTATCCAGACGCCAGGGTGTCCCGTATTGATCTGGTTCCCTCGAGCCCTCACGTTGTCGTTTATCTGAAACTCGGAAAAGATTCTCGAATATACGGGGTTGAGCTGAGCGCGCGCGAAACAAAATTCCGGATTCTCGATGATTTTTTTGACGCAGCACCCGGCAAATTAAAGTGGGATCCGAAAACCGCGCAGCATTATTTTGCCTTTAAAAATAATCGTTTAACGGAAGTCAGAACTGTATCGCGCAGAAATAATACAGTGTTTTCGTTTGTGTCGGCAACAGATTCTGGCGAAAACGGCAGGCAAAACGAAGCGATCGATGATTCCCGCGCAAGCGACGCCCGTGGCGCTGACACTGACTTTCTGAAGAAATCTTTCTTGAGTGCGTTCGAGGGGGAACTGTCGCCGCCCGTCAGGTATGAGCAGGTGAGGGGGTATGGAGTGTCGGAAGACGCTGTGTATGTGCTATCTCAAAATCAAATTTTGCGCAAGCGTTTGCGGCATGGCGAATCAGAAGCGCTTTTAAAGGATGAGCCGCTTTTTTTGAAATTATTCGGCAAAAAAGGATTTTACGATGTCTACGCGTTTTCACCGGACAGGATATTTTTTGTGGGCGATAACGGGAAATTCATCGGCACCCGTCCGCCTTATTTTTTAACGGAGGCGCGCGTCGCCGGCCTTGACTATGAGGAAGAATCCGGAAAGATTTTAATCTGGAACGGCCGCCAAATCGGAGTTGTGGATCTGGCCGACCGGCAAAAGGAAAAATTTCTATTTGAAAATTACCCTCGCGTCCGGTGGTTTTTTGAAGGGGGCAAAAGAATCAAACGCGCGTTCTGGATTTATGATGATTCTCACGTTCTTTTTCTGGACGGGAATACCGTGTATTTGTTCGAATTGTGGCTTGGAGAAAACGCGAGAGTCGAAGAACTCATTTCTGTCGCAAAAAACTCTGATGTGGCGTATGTGGAAGAAGCCGGATATCTCTATTATCTTGACGCGGAAACCCAACGTTTTTGCGGGCTTGAGATCTTGCCGAAGAAACAAATTCCCGTTTTATCGTGGGCGGAGCTGGCCGTTCAAAGGACACTTCGACCGGAAGAGCGTGCGATAGCCCGTGAATCAAACTGATGAAAGAATGAAATTTTGAGAAGGCATGTTATTTGGGGGACAGAATGACGGATTTCCGGGAAAGTGCCGCAGGGCAGACACTTGAAAAGGGAAAATCCGCGGCCGCGGATTTTGTTTATTCGAAGTATGCGGTGACGGCAAGCGAACGCCGGATGGAACGTTTCTTTGAGGTCTTTCCCGGCTTGTGCAGCTGGACGGTGCTGGCCGGCATGACCGTTTTGACATTCGTCAATCCGCTGTTGGCGGCTATTTTGATTATTATTTTTGATTTTTACTGGGTGTTACGGCTCTTCTACATGACCTTTTTTCTTTTGGTATCTTATGGGCGTCTTTCGGCTGAGGCGGCAATCGATTGGAACGCTCGGGTTTGCGGGATCGATGCCGCGTTGGCCCAGGCGGCAAATCATGAGGATTTTGATACGCAAAGCTCTTTAAGCCAAAGCGAACGAAAGATCATCCGGCGGCTGGTTCAATCCGGCGCGCAACCGCCGCGGTTGGAAGAAATTTATCATGCCGTGATTTTTCCGGTGTTTTCCGAATCGGCCGAAATCATCGAAAGCGCTCTCAACGGCCTGCTTGGCAATAATTTTCCGTCTTCCCGGATGGTCGTGGTGATCGCGCTTGAAGAAGCGGCAGGAGCGGGCTTGCGCGGCGCCATCGAGGCCGTGTGCGCAGGCAAGCGGAGTTTGTTTCATCATCTCGTGGTGGTGGTTCACCCGCAAGGCAGGCAGGGCGAAGCGCGTGTCAAAGGAGCTAATACGACCTGCGCAGCGCAATATCTTGCGGGGTATTTTCAGGAAAGTGAAATAGAGTATGAGCGCGTCATCGTATCCTGTTTTGACGCGGATACGATTGTCAGCCGGCAGTATTTTTCGTGCCTGACCTATCATTATATGATGTCCGCGCGCCGAACGCGTTGCAGTTTTCAGCCGATTCCCGTTTATCACAATAACATTTGGGAAGTCCCGAGTTTTGCCAGGGTGTTGGAAGCGGGGGCGTCTTTTTTTCAGCTGGTTGAGGCGACGAATCCCGAAAAACTCGTGACTTTCTCGAGCCACAGCATGAGTTTTCAAGCGCTGGTTGAAGTCGGGTATTGGCCGACCGACATGATTTCGGACGATTCGGCGATTTTCTGGAAGGCCTATATTCATTATGAGGGCGATTATCGGGTTGTTCCGATTTATGTGACGGTATCTATGGATGTGGCTAATTCCGGGACCTGGTGGAAAACGGCGGTCAATGTGTACAAACAGAAAAGGCGATGGGCGTGGGGGATTGAAAATTTTCCGATTGTCATGCGCGCTTTTCTGAAAAAAAATAAAATTCCGAAAGTTGACCGCTTCCGGATGGCTTTTAAAATGTTCGAAGGCCATCTGGCATGGGCGACCTGGCCGTTTCTGCTGGTGGTGATCGGCTGGTTTCCGGCGGTATTCGCGGCGGCGGAATTTTCAAATTCCGTTTTATTTTACAGTTCTCAGCGGATTACCTCCATTATTTTTAGTCTGGCCTGGGTTGCGCTTTGGATGACGATTGTGATAAGCTTGCTGATGCTTCCCAAGAAGAAGACGAAATTCCCCTTGTGGAAACGTGTTCGTCACGCCATCGAATGGCTTTTAATACCGGTTTACGGTATTTTTTTTAGCGCGATGCCGGCCTTGGACGCGCAAACCCGGCTGATGCTGGGCAAACACATGGAGTTTTGGGTGACCGAAAAAAAACGGGGTCCATCATGACGATTCGGAAAACAAAGATAATCGCGACCATCGGGCCGGCCTCGGCTACCCGCAAACATGTCAAGGCGCTGATTGATTCCGGAGTCGATATCTTCCGGATTAACACTTCCCATTCGGGTATCGACGGATTACGCACTTACGCCGGTCTGATTCAGTCGGTTTCTCATCAGATTCGAAAACCCGTGTCTATTCTCGTTGATCTTCAGGGGCCGCGAATCCGGACCGGTTTTCTCGAAGGCCATCTTCCGGTCAAATTAAGAGCGGGCGAGGCGGTCTCTGTTGTGACAGGCAAAGGGCTTGGAAATTCCGGACGGATTTTTACCCCGTTCAGGGATTTTGGACGGCTGGTAAGCAAAAACGATCACATCTTGATAGACAATGGGTCTCTGTGCCTCAAGGTTTTGCGGTCCGGTCATCACAAGGTTGATTGCCGGATTGTCACAGGCGGATTGCTGGGTGAGAATAAAGGCATCAATTTGCCTAACGCGCCTCTTGATTTGCCTTCTTTGAGCGATCGGGACAGAAAAATACTGGATGTGGCATGCAAACTCGATATCGCTTTTGTCGCGCTTTCATTTGTCCGACGGAAAGAGGATATGCTTGTTTTGCGAAAGTATGTTCAAAAACTGAAACGTCCGGTCGGCATAATCGCCAAAATCGAAAAACCCGTCGCGTTGGAGCGGCTTGATGAAATTCTGGCTGTTTCTGACGGCGTGATGGTCGCGCGGGGTGATTTGGGAATCGAAATGGGAGTGGAAAAAGTTCCGCAAGCGCAAAAAACGATCGTGGAGAGGGCCGGTTATTTCGGTGTTCCGGTGATTGTGGCGACTCAAATGCTGGAGTCAATGATGGAACATCCTTCGCCCACGCGCGCGGAGGCCTCGGATGTGGCAAATGCGGTTTTTGACGGTTCTGACGCCGTGATGCTTTCCGGTGAAACCGCCAGCGGGCGGTATCCCGGTCAGGCCGTTCGCTTCATGGTTAAAATTATTCATGAGGCCGAACGGAATTACCGTGAAAAGGAATTCTTGGTATCCAGAGAATTGCGCGAGCTTGAACTGAGGAAGCCGATTGAGGCCGTGACGCACGCGGCGTATGACGCGGCGAACCGTATTGATGCGGAAGCGATCGTCGCCTTTACGCGCACGGGCCAGACGGCCGCGTATATTTCGCGTCTTCGTCCGAGACAACCCGTTTTTGCGCTTACGCCCGAAACCGTCACGTATGAAAAATTAAGGTTGTATTGGGGGGTCGTCCCGCTCAAAATGAAATATGCTCAAAACACGGATGGTATCTTTCGCGAGGGCGAGAAAATTCTTCGGTCCGTGAAATCTTTTAAAGCCGGCAAGTTTGTGGTCGCGGTTCTGGGTGAGCATGCCGGAGCGGGGATCGGGCATCTGATCAGGATTTTGAAAACATCAGGGGCGAATCCGTCCTCCGGAACAAAAAAATCAAAATAGATTAGACAATAATTTTTTTAGCGAAAGGAGCAAGTCATGGCATATGAGGCGAAAAATTACGACGGGTTGCTGGGGGTCGAGGGCTTGAGCGAGCAACTGCTTAAAAATCATTTTACGCTTTATCAGGGATACGTTGCCAATACAAACAAGGTCGCGGGAGAAATTGAACAGGCCTTGAAGGATGGCAAAGAAGGAACGCCGCAGTTTGCCGAGCTGAAACGCCGGTTCGGCTGGGAATTTAACGGCATGCGGCTTCATGAATACTATTTTGGCAACATGAAAAAGGGAGGTTCCGCGCTCGTTCCTTCCGGAAAACTGGCGGAAAAAATCAAACAGGATTTCGGTTCATTGGAGATGTGGGAAAAGGATTTCAAGGCGACCGGCGCGATGCGCGGCATCGGATGGGCGGTGCTGGCCTATGATCCATGCGGCAAACGGCTGTTCAATGTCTGGGTCAACGAACACGATGTGGGGCATTTGGGCGGCTGCGGATTAATTTTGATCATGGATGTGTTCGAGCACGCCTTCATGATTGATTACGGCCTTAAACGGGCGGATTATATTGCGGCGTTCTTTAAAGCGATTGACTGGTCATCCGCTGAAAAACGCTTTGATGGTGTTGCGTAGGGTGTGTCCGACTTCATACAGTACTTATAAATATAGACGGGGAAGCGTCGGGGAATGCGGCCATG
>CAZFUU010000041.1:0-10202 GCA_964522565.1 uncultured bacterium
TCGAAATCCCCCAACGGCTCAATCGACCGGAGGCGCCCGCCTAAGGAATCCTGCTCCGCTTTCAATTCGTGCGCTTTTGCCTGTAAAAATAACGCGCGTTTTTCGACCGCCACAGGGTCAAATTGATCCCGACGATGGACCTGCGGGCGGGGATGGGGACAGGACAAAAGAAACGCGAGCGCCTGATGCGTTTGGTCGGTGGGTCCGGCCGCGTGCTGAAGTTCGTCACGGTGTTTGAAGGGAAGAACATGAAGGCAGCCCATTTCCTGCAACCCTTCCAGAACGCGCTCTTTCTGCCGCACGTAGCCGAAAAAAGTAATTTTGGAAAGGGCAGCAATGCTCATAAAAGGGCCTTTGCTTCACTGACGTTTCTGCTTTTGGCGATTTTCGCCCGGATGACCGCGGAGCGTTCCGCGTCGCCGATAAAAATCTGAATCCTGGAAATATTGCTCTTGGTCCGCGGAATCAGCACCTTGTCAAATAAATTCACGCGCTGCGTAATGCGCCTGACGCCGTATTCAAGCCGCCGGACCCTTTCGAGGGACACTTCGTGCCTCGCTTTCAGTTCCGCTATTTCCTTCAATTTAAGCACCAGCGTGTCCACCCAATGAGGTTTTAAAAAAACGGAATAGGGGCGCTCCTCAAAATCCATGTTTTGCAAAAAAGGCAATTTAACGCCGACAGCGTTTTCTTCTCCCAAAGACACCCGCCGGATCCGCAGCAAACCCGACACCTCAAACGTGCCCGAAGCCAGCATCGGCAATTGCTGTCCGACCGCATCAGCCGCGTTTCTGAGCCGCCCGTCCGCTTCGACCGCATCTTTCCCGGCGCGCGCCAGCTCCATCATCAGTTGCCTGCGTTTCAAATCCAGGGACGGCAGCAGGCGCTGCAAAAGTTTCAACCTCACCCGCTGTTTGTTCAGCGAACTTTTATTCAGTTCTATTTTGGCCATCGTCGGTGATTTGAGCGGCGCGGCTTATGCGCCCGCCATCGTTTTTTTCTTCGGGAAATATTTGTCAATTAAACTCTGCTTCATCAAAAGCTCCTGCGGCTCGAAACAATCCGCCAAGGTCTCCCACGAAAGGTCCAGCGCCTCCAGCACCGGCATTGACACGTTGATATCCATAAACCGTTTCCTGAAAAGATCCAGGAATTTCAGGAGCTTTTCATCAAACGCCGACAATTCGAATGCCATCGCTTTTTTCTGTTCGGCTTCCTTGCCGCCGGCATAAAAACGAATCATCGCGTTCATGATTTGCGAATGATCTTCCCGGGTAACTTTGCCGATAACATGCTGTTTCAACCGCGACAGCGAGCCGAACGGATCGATGGTCTTGTTGTGAAGGTAAAATTGCCCTTCCGTGATGTAGCCGGTGTTGTCCGGAACCGGGTGCGTCACATCATTTCCGGGCATGGTCGTCGTGCTTAAAATCGTCACCGAACCCGCGCCCTTGTAGTCGCACGCCTTTTCGTAGCGGCGAGCCAGCTGGGTGTAGAGATCGCCCAGATAACCCCGTGTCGCGGGTATCCGCTCAAGGGAGATTCCGATTTCTTTCATCGCGTCGGCATAGGCCGTCATGTCCGTTAACAGGACAAGGACGCGTTTGTTTTCTTCCACCGCGAATTTTTCCGCCACCGCTAGCGCCATATCCGGCACCAGCAGGCGTTCCACAATCGGGTCAGAGGCGAGATTGACGAACATAATCGTCCGGTGAAAAACGCCGTGTTCTTCAAACGCCCTCCGGAAAAAATAATAATCATCAAAAATAAGCCCCAGCCCGCCAAACACCACAATATCGGCATCGGCCTGAAATCCGATCCGCGCCAGCAATTCGTTGTAGGGTTCGCCCGCGACGGAAAAAATAGGGATCTTCTGGCTTTCCACGAGGCAATTAAACAGGTCAATCATCGGCACATGCGTTTGAATCATTTTATTCGGCATGACCCTTAACATGGGATTTACCGTCGGGCCGGTGGCGGGGATTTGAGGATCCTGGCCGATATCCGGGCCGCCGTCGATCGGCTGGCCGCCGCCTCCGAAAATGCGGCCCAGTATATTCGGGGAATAAGTGACCTGAAACGGATGGCCGAGAAAGCGCACGGAAGCGTCTGTCGAAATGCCTTTGGAGCCCGCAAACACCTGAAGACTGACAATGTCCCGGTTGATTTCCACGACCTTTGCGAACGACTTTTCCCCGTCCGTATTTTCAACCAGCGCGAGATCATTAAACGCGATATCCGCCGCCCGGACCTTGATCACGTCACCGACAATTTCCAGTACCCGCGTATGGCGAAGCAAGTCATCCTTCATACGAATCATCTCCCCCGCCTGCGGCAAAACGCCGGGAGGCGTCTGATATGCCGTGAGCGCTTTTAAAACATTAAATGTTTTTACGAGGCGCGGGGCGGAATCGAACCGCCGCATATCGGTTTTGCAGACCGATGCATTACCACTTTGCTACCGCGCCCAAATACATAAAAAAAATCAATCAGGGTTTGGTGCAGTACCAGCATCATTAGCCTCAAAAAAAATCGCTGGTGCCGCGCCAATCTAGATGACAATTAAAAAAACATTGCATTATAGCATACGAAACAAGCAATAATAAAGAAGCCCCTTGAAAATAAAAAAGGCGACGATTGCCTATATGAACAAAGCAACCGCCGCCTTTTACAAAAACATCGAAATACAGATTATCGCAAGTTTTTCAACTCTTCTCCGGTGGTCGGATCGAATTGAAACCGCGCGGGAAATGTCTGCCCCGTGCGAGGGTTGTATTTCGTGTGAACTTCCTGCGTTTGCGCCGGCGGCTGAACCACTTGCGCCGGAGCATACTGAGGAGCCGCGCCGTACTGCGGCGCATAGCCCGCCTGGTATTGCTGCTGCATCAATTCTTCCCGCATTTCTTTTTTCGCTGATTCTTTTGAGCGCCTCATTCCTTCGCCCGCCAACGCTCCGGCCAGCAAACCGGCGCCCGCGCCAATCGCGGTTCCTGCCCCGGCATGGCCCGTTTGATGCCCCACTATCGCGCCCAAGCCGGCACCCATGCCGCTTCCGAGAAGCGCTCCGGTTTCACGCTCACTTAAACCGCCGCCTTCCGCGCAGCCCGCCAGAAACGCTATCGCCACTATCCATGAGCCAATTTTCCTGTTCATCTTGAAATCCTCCTTACATTTGAAAATATTAAACCTGTTTTATAAATATGATAGAAGAAACGGGGAAAAATTCAACATTTTTTGCCCCTGACGCCCGCTCATTTTTCGCTGTTTTTCAGGCACTTGCCCTGCCCGCCCTGCGCTATTTCCATGACCCGGCGCAAAATGAATCCGGCGGCCTGACGCTTGGTAACCCCCACATGCTTTTTGCGCCTGCCGTCGGCTCCGATCAGGATCATCGAAAACCGCCCGAGTCCGAACGGATTGTTGTCCGGCCCGTACCAGTTGGCGACGATCAAATCCAGGTTTTTGTCCTTCAGCTTCCTTCCGGCGTTTTCTTCCACTCCTGACGTCTCAAGGCAAAAACCGACCACCAGTTTCCGCCCCTTCCGCCCGGCAACCGACTTCAGGATGTCGGGTGTTTTGATTAAATATATCGTTCGATTTCCGATTCTTTTGAGCTTTTCGCACGAATATTTTTTTGGGGTGTAATCCGAGACCGCCGCGGTCATGATCAGGACATCCGTCCGCTTCCAACAGGCATCCACCGCCCGTTTTAAATCGCGGGCACTCGTCACAGGGATAAACCCGGCACCTTTCGGCGGGCGAATCGCGGTCGGGCCGCTGATCAGCGTCACACGGTGCCCCATCTGTTTGGCCAAACGGGCAATCGCGTAGCCCATTTCCCCGGTGGACAAATTGGAAAGAAAACGGACCGGATCGATTTTTTCGCGGGTCGGCCCCGCGGTAACCAGAATGTTCAGCTTACGCATGAAGGACAGAAAAAACCCGTTCCAGAATCGACGCGTTGCCGGCGATATGGCCCACGGCGGTTTTCCCGCAGGCGAGTTTTCCGACGATGGGGTCGACAAAGCGATAGTTCAACGATTTCAGTTTTTTAATATTTTCCTGTGTCGCGGGATGAAGATACATGTTGTCATTCATGGCGGGCGCGATCAAAACCGGCGCGCGGGACGCCAGGACAACGGACGTCACCATATCATCAGCGAAACCGGCCGCCAGTCGCGCGATGATATCGGCGGTTGCCGGCACAATCAAAACCAGGTTCGCCCGTTCGGCAAGGCTGGTATGAAGGACATTCCATTCGCCAGTAAACACAAACGGATCGGCGTAGACGGGATTCCCGCTCAAGGACTGAAACGTCAAGGGGGCGATAAATTCCCGCGCCGCTTTTGTCATCAGGCAAATCACGTCCGCCCCTTCCGCTTTTAAATCACGCGTCAAATCACAGGCGCGGTAAGCGGCGATACTGCCCGATATGCCTAGCAGGATCGTCTTTCCCTTCAATTTTTTGCGGGTTTGTGTTTGTTTAGACATCGGGCGGCCGCCGTCGTTTTATTTTTTGGCTTTTTTCTTTTCATTCTCATATTGCATCCGGACTTTTCCGGACGCTATTTCTTCCAGCACCAGCGAGGTCATTTTCTTTTTACCGGGAGTTTCCTGAGACGCGGAATTCAAGACCAGGTCGTTGGCGCGCCGTGCCGCCATCAGCACCAGCCGGTACCGGTTGGGTTCGTTTTCCACAAGTTTTTCCAATGCAATCGTCATGACAGAATCTCCTTCATCTCTTTTACTGTTTGATTGATATTCTGATTAACCACGATAAAATCATATTCGACGGCGGCTTCCATTTCGATTCTCGCCATCCGAATTCTGCGCTTGATTTGCTGAGCGCTCTCGGTTCCGCGCCCGCTCAGCCGTTTTCTGAGCTCTTCTTCGGACGGCGGCAAAATAAAAACCGTCAAAACCGGAATTTTTCCTGCGGCCTTCCGGCAAATTTTTCTTTTCCCCTGAATGTCGATCGTCACCACAACATTCCGGCCCTGCCGGATTTCCAGCAGTACGGGCGAACCGGGCGTCCCGTATTGCTGTCCGAACACCGTCGCGGTCTCCAGAAAAAAATTCCGCCGGCGCAGCGCATTAAATTCCTCGCGAGACACGAAGAAATAATCAATCCCGTTTTTTTCCGCGCCGCGCGGCTGCCGCGTCGTATAAGATACCGAACGCCGGTAATTCCGGTTCCGCGCCAGCAAACGCTCCACAACCGTCGTTTTTCCGCAACCCGACGGCGCCGATACAATCACCAGCCTGGCATGCCCGCTTTTCATTCAATCCTTCCGCTATTCGATATTCTGGACCTGTTCCCGGATTTTTTCGATTTCGCTTTTCAACTGAATGACTTCCGCGGAAATGTCCGAATTTTGCGACTTGGACGCGATGGTATTGACTTCACGATGAAGCTCCTGCGCCAGAAAATCCAGTTTCTTGCCCGCTTCCCCGCCTTCTTTCATCGCTTTTTCAAAAAGAACAAGATGGTTTTCAATCCGCACAAGCTCTTCGGTGATGTCACTGCGTTCGACGTAAACGGCGATTTCCCTCTCGATTTTATCTTTCGCGACATCCCTGCCTTCCAGCAACTTCGCGACAAAATCCCGCAGCCGCTCATAACGCTTTTCGGGAATTTCCAGGGACACTTTCTCTATCACGCCGGCCGATTTTCGAATCATGGCAATCCGTTTTGACATATCACGATGAAGCGCCATTCCCTCTTTCAGCCGCGAAGCCGCAAGCGCTTTGGCGGCTTGTTCGACCACGGGCTTCAATTCACTCCAGACCGAATCCGGCACAACTTCGCGCTTTTTCGACAAAAAAATCTCGGGGATCGATAAAATCGAGTTGATGTCAAGCTCGCCCTTCAATCCGTATTTCCTTTTCACATTTCGAACCGCACGGATATAGGCCTCGATTTTCTTATCGTCAATCACCCGGGAGGGCTCGCCGTTTGAACCGCCTGATTGAGACAAACTCATGACCACCTTGCCGCGCCGTATATGTTCGCGCAAAACGCCGCGAACTTTGGGCTCGATATCGTTTAAAAAAAGAGGCGCGTTTATCGAAAATTCAAAGAACCGGTGATTCCATGACCGTATTTCCACACGCCATTTCGCGGACGCTTTCCCGCTTTTCGCCTGTCCAAACCCGGTCATGCTTTTAATCATGAATCATCTCGCCTTAACTTATTATGGAACAATGAGATAAGAAAAGTCCAACCCTGTGGGTTCGCGTATTATAGGAATTCGCCAACTTTCTGTCAAGAAAGCGTTTGGCAAGTGAAATTTGGCAAAATTATAACTCATCAAAAAGGCGGGCCGCGGCTTCCGCCGGGTCTGGCGCTTCGGTCAAGGGACGCCCGATTACAATGTAATCGGAACCGAGTTCAAACGCTTTGCGGGGCGTGACGACCCGTTCCTGATCGGCTTTGTCAGCCCAGCCCGGCCGGATTCCGGGAGTGACAATCATAAAATTGCTTCCGAGTCTTTGTTTCATGCGCTCCGCTTCCATCGCCGAAGCGACGATTCCGTCCAGGCCGGCTTTTTGCGCGTTCTCAGCATACTTCAAAACCACATCCTCGACCGTTAAGGGAATAAGCAGCTCCTGATTCACTTCTTCCTGGCTCAAACTGGTAAGCATCGTGACCGCGATTAATTTGGGCGAGGGCACATTGCATTTGCGCGCTTCATCCGCCGCCGCGACGCAGGCCTCCTGCATCATTTGAAGCCCTCCGGCCGCGTGGACATTAAACATGAAAACGCCAAGCCGTGCGGCCATGCGCGACGCGCAAGCGACCGTATTCGGAATATCATGGTATTTCAGGTCTAAGAAAACATCGGCGCCTTCCTTTTTCACCATCTCAACCGCCCGCGGGCCGCAAGCGGTAAAAAGCGTCGATCCGACCTTGAAAATCCGGATTGAACCCTTCAGGGCTTTGATGATCTTGCGCGCGGACCGCAAATTGTCGGTATCCAACGCGACAATCACGCGGTCGGAAAGTTTTTTCGCCTCATCTGCACTCATGAGTTGCCGTCCCCCTTTTCAGTTGCCCCCGAATTTCCGAAATATCCCGACATCCCTTGCGTTTCAAATAATGTTCGATTCCTTCCAGCACCCGCATCGTTGCCGCCGGCTCGATAAAGTTCATCGTGCCGACCCCGACAAGCTCCGCCCCCACAATAATAAATTCAATCGCATCCTCGGCCGACGCAATCCCTCCCGTCGCGAGGACCGGAATATCAAACCGGGATTTTATCTCATGGACGTATCGCAACGCAATCGGCCGGATCGCCGGGCCACTTAACCCTCCGAACACTCGCGAGAGCCGCGGCTTGCAGGTTTCAATATCGACCGCCATCCCGCGAATCGTATTAATTAAACTGAGCGCGTCCGTTCCGGCCTTGATACAGGATTCCGCGACATTCAGGATGTTTTTTGACTCAGGCGAAAGTTTCGTCAAAAGGGGAAGTTTCGTCGCCGACCGGACGGCCTTGACGACTTCATACGCCATGCCGGGATCCGCGCTAAACTCAAGCCCCCTGTCCACATTCGGGCAGGAAATATTCAGCTCCAGCGCCGAGACGATTTTTTCACCGTCAAGGCGCTCGGCAAGTTCGACAAAATCCCGAACGCGCTCGCCGGCAATA
The DNA here is from genome assembly GCA_964522565.1 of uncultured bacterium. Lineage (GTDB taxonomy): Bacteria > Omnitrophota > Omnitrophia > Omnitrophales > Danuiimicrobiaceae > CAZFUU01. Next base: position 7,653 of record CAZFUU010000041.1, read on the forward strand.
TTGACGATTAAATGCGTTTTGATTTTCCGGAAGTACGGGATTTTATTTTCAATAAAATCGTCAATCCCCTTGTTCTGGAGACCGATGGCGTTCAACATGCCGCTCGGGGTTTCGCAAATCCGCGGCATCGGATTTCCCGGCCGCGGGCGGCACGTGACCGTCTTGGTAATAACAGCGCCGAGACGGCTGTAATCGACGAACGGGGCGTATTCATCGAGCGAGCCGAAAGTCCCGGACGCCACCGTGACGGGATTCTTGAATTCGAGAGTTCCGATTTTTGTCTTTAAATTGACGTTCATGATTTCAATAATTTCTCCGGAATCAGTTCGGCAAAAGAAAACACCGGCCCCTCCTGACAGCTCGTTTTAAATCCGTCACGGGTTTCAACGACACATCCAAGGCACGCGCCTATGCCGCATCCCATGCGTTCGTCGATCGACATTTCACCGTCGATTCCGTACCGTTCCGCAATTCTCAGAACCTCGCGCATCATTGCCATCGGACCGCAGGTTTGGATGAAAAGCGATTTCGGGTCGGAGGATTCCACGATCGATTGCAGGAGCGCCGTCACGAATCCCTTGCGGCCTGCCGTTCCATCGTCGGTGGCATATTTGATTTCGCACCGGAGGCGGGATAATTCCGCTTTCGGCAATATCTCCGAACGCGTGCCGCAACCGACCAACAGGACGGCCGATGTCCCGGATAATTTGAGTTTCTCCGCCAAAAAAACCAGCGGCGGGACGCCGATTCCTCCGGCAACCAGGACGCGTTTTTTCCGGCCGGCGTTTTGGCTGAATCCGTTTCCCAACGGCCCCAAGATGCGGAGTTTGTCTCCGGGTTGCCGGGAAGCAAGAATATGAGTCCCTTTCCCGAGAACCTCATATAAAATCTCGACGCGGCTTCCGGTCACGCGATAATAACTGAACGGCCGCCGCCAAAGCGGTTCAAAGCCGTCGACAACCCGGACGTTCAAAAACTGGCCCGGTTTGACATTCTTGGCAAGGCGTGCGGATGAAAACGTAAGCTTCCGGTACTCGGAATTGATCTTTTTATTTTCCGTAATCGCCACGGTTTCATCGAACGGGGCTGAGGTTTTTACCCGCATCACATTTCCTTTTGGTAGTCCTGGATGGCTTTGACGGATATTCCCCTCTCGTTAAAGGCTTCCAGCCCTTCTGCAATCGCTTTGGCGGCGTTAATCGTCGTGAAACACGGGATATTATAAGACACCGCCAGCGACCGGATTTTCGCCTCATCCAGCATCGGCCCTTTTCCGGTCGGCGTGTTCACGACCAGCGCTATTTTTTTCGCCCGGATTTTGTCCGTGATGTTCGGCCGCCCTTCGATGATTTTTTTCACGACTTCAGTTTCGATGCCGTGTTCGGCCAGATACGCCGAAGTCCCGGCCGTCGCGAGAAGTTTATATCCGAACTTCGCCAATTTCTTCGCGACAGGAACCAGTTTTGCCTTATCCGACTGCTTGACGCTTAAAAACACTTCTCCCGACCGCGGAAGTTTCGCATAAGAGGCAAGCTGTGATTTGTAAAACGCGAGGCCGAAATTGGGATCAATCCCCATCACTTCTCCGGTGGATTTCATTTCGGGTGTCAGGATAATGTCCACCCCGGGAAATTTAACGAACGGGAAGACCGATTCCTTGACCGAATAATACCGCGGCACGATTTCTTTTTCGAACCCCAGCTCTTTCAATGACTTCCCGACCATCACCTGAGCGGCCAGCTTCGCCAGCGGAACGCCGATCGCCTTGCTGATGAACGGAACCGTCCGGGAGGCGCGGGGATTAACTTCCAGGCAATAAATCACTCCCCGTTGAATCGCGTACTGAACATTCATCAGCCCGACCACTTTCAGTTCCCTGGCAATCATTTTGGTTTTCTCGATCAGCTCACTCACCAGTTTCTCCGAGAGCGAAAAAGGCGGAAGCGCCATGGCCGCGTCGCCGGAATGGACTCCCGCTTCCTCGATGTGCTCAAGAATGCCGCCGACGACATAATTTTCTCCGTCGCCGATCAGATCCACATCCACTTCAATGGCGTCTTCGAGAAATTTGTCGATCAAGATCGGATTGTTTCCGCTCGCCTCTACCGCCGTTTTGATATATTTTTTCAACTGCACTTCATCATAAACAATTTCCATCGCGCGGCCGCCGAGCACATAGGAAGGACGAATCAGCACTGGATACCCCACTTTCGCGGCACCGTCATCGGCTTCATCGGCCGAATAGACAATCTCGCTTTTGGGCTGTTTCAAATCAATCCTGTCGAGAAGATCCCGGAACCGACGGCGGTCTTCCGCGCAATCGATTGAATCTGTGCTCGTCCCGAGAATCCGCAGGCCCGCCTGCTCCAGGCCCTGGGACAAATTAAGGGGGGTTTGCCCGCCGAGTTGGACAATCACGCCGTAGGGTTTTTCCTTGTCCGCGATATTTAGCACATCTTCGAGCGTCACGGGTTCGAAAAACAATTTGTCAGACGTGTCGTAATCGGTGCTGACCGTTTCCGGATTGGAATTGACCATAATCGTTTCATA